>DASZFO010000217.1 GCA_035939775.1 Pirellulales bacterium
GATCAATGACACTGCCGGGGTAACGAAGGTTTGAATTCATTTAGCCGCTCAACGTCGCTCTCACGACCACGTTGTGTCACGGTCTCCCGATCGTGGCACAGACTTCGACCCTGTGCCCTATCGCTAATCTTGGCCGCTAGCGGATGGTTTATCGGTGGAGGAAATGGCCTTCTCGGTTCGGTCTTGCCCCCGATATGTTTCGCGGATCGTCGGGACCAACGCTCCGGCGATCATCGGCGGCTCAGCTTTGGGCGAGTCAGCCCGCGTGGCCGCATTATCCTCGTCCGCGGGCAGCCGGAGCAAGGGATTCGCGGGCGCGGGGAGCCGCGATCCCCGCCGCCCTCTGGCGGACGCATCGCCGGGTGGGATACTGGGCGGCCGGAATTCGGTAGCGTCCTAGAATTCTATTGCTCGGCCTCATTGCCCCGGCGGACTTCTAGCCAGCAACTCGACGATCGCGACCAACACGCAAGCCCACAACAGCACAAGAAGCGCCAGCGGGATCGAGGCCGGCCGTACATCGCAAATGATCCAGACGGCAACCGCCACGATCGTCGTGACCACGAACAGCGATCGCAAGCTGAATTGAAACCAGCGGCGTTTGCGCTTCGGCTGCTCGGCTTTGGGCGGCTCGGTTTGCATGGCCGCATTATCCCTGACCGCGGGCAGCCGGAGCAAGGCTGCCGGATCCGGCGGCAATCGCCGACATTCTGGACGATTCCGAATCGCTCCTCGCGCCAGCCTTGGGAGGCTGGGTTTTGGGCGGCTTCGCCAGAAGATCGCCGCTGCGCAAGCATCGTCTCAAGAACCATTCGGCACACGCAGGAAATTAACGACCGCTCTTCGGACTCTTAGGAGATGGGGTTTGGTTTCACTTGGATCATAGTTGACGCAATGCGAACTACTATCTCTCTGCTTCTCGGCATTTGGGCCATCGGTGCCAATGCTCCCCAAGTTCAGGCCGACAAGGAACTGGACAGTCTCCAAGGGGAATGGCACGCCGTCACTTTCGAGGCAAACGGGGAAACCGTGTCCACCGCAAACGCGGGATGGAAGGTAATCATCAATGGGAGGAAGATTTCGGCCCGATCGTCATTGGCCAGCACGGGCAGAATCGTATTGCTCGTGCCGTCAGTGAAGTCGGCAATCTTCGTCGGCTTGTCTCCCTCGAATGCCAAGCCTTTTCCGACTGGGGCGAGGAAGGTCGTCGTGCCATCCGCTGGACGACGTGGATCTTGAAAACTGGCCGGCATCCGGGAGATCAGCGCCAATCACCGCTGAGTACGAACGCCGCCCAATAGTAAGGGGGCAAGCGGTGATCTCTATTGGGCGGCTGATCGTCCTTGAAATCCAATCCGCGCTTCACACCTTCACGGAGCATGCTCAATTGCGCCTGCCGTAGGGCTTCGAGTTTCGACATCTTCTTCTCGCCCCACAGGTTTTCATACATCTCGATCATCAGGCTCCGCGAGGCATCGTCGCTCACCTTCCAGAGCGTGGCGATCGTGATTGCCACTAGCAACGACACCAGCTTGATCGACACGGCGCTCTTGGAGCGGTTCGGCGCGCCGCTGACGTTCGATAGCTGGGCGGGGCTGGCCGAAGCCGGAGCGAAGCGCGTCGTCGCGATTTGGGCGGCCGAATCGGACGGGGCGCCGCTGCCGTTTCAGGCCAAGGATTGGGGCTGGCACAAGTCCGGCGGCAAGCCCCATCGCTACAGCTTGCGGACCGCGCTCGACGCGCTTCAGCAAGCCCTACTCGAACTGCCGGAACCGGCGGGGGTGGCCGCATGAAACCGCTCAAACCGCTACCGGGGCAGAAACCATTGTTCGACGAGTGTACGCCGGAGTTAGTGAACTACGACGGCGAAATCTTAACACAAGGGGTGCTGTTCCGCCCGCCGGAGTCGGCGGGGGAACCGCCCCCAATTGAACCGATTGGAGTGAACGATGCCGAAAGTCACAGAGACTCTCCGCGAGCTGGTCCGGGGGATTGAATACCGGACGGCCAAAGGTACCGGATTGCAATACCGCGTTCTGCTCGAATTCGTGAAGGAAATGCGCGTGCCGAGTGGTCCCGCAATCGACGTGCTGGCCGAGCATTTCGGCCTAGAGCTACAACCCAAAACCAAACCCAAGGGCCGGACGGCCGACCCGAAGCCAAGGAAATAAACCATGATGACCGAATTGATTCCCGTTCCCACCAGCGCGCTGGCGACCGACGACACGGTTCGCCGCTTGCTCGACGATTTTCTGGCCGGCTTGAAGCCGAACACGCTGCGGACCTACCGGCAGGGGCTTGCCGACTTCGCGTCGTTTGTCGGCGCGGCGGATGCCAACGACGCGGCCGGGATCCTACTGGCCGGCGGCCACGGCGAGGCGAACCACTTGGCGCTGGCCTATCGCGCCAACATGGTCGAGCGCGACCTATCGGCCAACACGATCAACAATCGCTTGGCCGCGATCCGGTCGCTGGTGAAGCTGGCCCGGACGCTGGGGATGATCGGCTGGGCCATCGACGTGGGGAATGTAAAGGCGCGCCCCTATCGCGACACGGCCGGCTGCGGCGCCACGGGCTATCGGTTATTGCTCGAATACCTCGACCGTCGCGCCAACACCAAGACGATCCGCGACCGGGCGATTGTCCGACTGCTATTCGAGCGCGCCTTGCGACGAAACGAAGTGGCATCGCTCGACGTGGCGCACCTCGACGTCGACGCGGGGACCATTGGCGTTCTCGGCAAGGGGCACACGGACCGCGAGACACTGACGCTGCCCGAGCCGACCCGACGGGCGCTGGCCGACTGGCTGGCGATCCGCGGCAACGAGCCGGGACCGCTCTTCATCAACCTCGACCGGGCCAGGAAGGGCACCGGCCGCCTGACCGGCGCCGGTATCTTTGCGATCGTGACGGCGCTGGGGGATGCGACGGGCCAGCGGGTCCGCCCCCACGGCCTGCGCCATGCGGCCATCACCAAAGCACTCGACGCCACGGGTGGCGACGTTCGCGCCGTCCAGAAGTTCAGCCGCCACGCGAAGGTGGATACCGTGCTGGTCTACGACGACGCCCGCCGCGACCTCGGCGGCGACGTGGCCAAGCTTGTGGCTGGCAATTAGAGGAACCTAACTTGCGTCGGGCGGGCGGACCGCCGCGGGTTGGGCTGCTGCCAACAATGCAGCGTCGAGCGCCCAGCCGACAACCCAAGAGCCCAGCGTCGCAGCGGCGAAGAGGATCAGACTGTTTGACATCGGAAGTGCTTTCGCACGAACTGGGTACTAATCACACCCAAAACCGCAAGGAGCGCCAGCGCAAGCGTGGATGCCTCGGGCACCGGCGATGCATTGCCGATCACACCGGAATTTCCAGCCGAAAGCGGCATCGGATCGGTGTCACGGGCGGCCACGCTACTCAAGTTGGCCGTACTGATGACGCCGTCATTAAAAGGGACACTGGGCGTCAGCGAGCCAGCCAACACGAAGTCGCTGGATTGACCGAGCGGATTGCCGGAGGAGTCCGAAGCGTCGATCGTCGCCAGGGCAGGCGACCCGGCCGTGCCGCCGATCACGAGCGCGCCGGCCGTGATGTGATTTGCGGTGAGGCTCGCGCCAGCGTTGACTTGCACGTTGCCGGGGCCGTCGATGCCGCCGACTTGCTGGTTAGTGCCCGAGACGAGCACTCCGACCGCGGCATTGCTATTGTTCGCGATGTTCACGCGATTCGTGCCGGAGGAGAGCGCGGAGACGGAACCGGCCAATTCTAGCGTCGCGCTTTTGGTCACCGTCGCGGTCACTCCGCTGCCGACCGAGGCCGCGCCGGAGGTCAGGCCGAATCGCAGCGTGGCCGTCCCGCCGACTGACAACGCCGTCGCATTGCCCAGGTTGACCGAGCCGGTGATCGCCGTCACCCCGCTTCCAGACACGGAAATTGAGTTATGGCCCGCAACGTTGTTCAGTGGACCGGAGATCGTAAAGACGCCACCGGAGTTCTGCGTGACGTTCAAACCGCTGGCCAACGTGATCGGGGCGGCAATCGTCTGCGCGCCGTTGCCGTGGGCGCCGGAGACATTGATTGCCGCGGCAGTTGATCCGGCGGCTTGCAGCGTCAGCGTGTGCGGCCCGGCGATCAGATAGTTGTTCGGGCTGTCGAACTTGAGCGTGCCGACGGTCGTGTCGGCGTCGAGCGTCACTGTGCGATTGGCCGTGATGATGGTCGTGAAGGCGGCCGAATCGCCGATGCCGCCAGGCGCGACGCCGCCGAGCCAGTTCGAGCCAACCGACGCGTTGCCGCTGGCATCAACTCCCCAGGTCTTGTCGCCACTGGTTGTCGTGAGGATGACGAGACTCGTGGGCAGATAGACGGCCGAATAGGTCAGGCCGGGCGCGGGCGAAGTTCCCGTGAGCGAAGAAAACGTTCCAGACTCACTGGCATAGGTCATTACGGTGAACTTATCTCCCGAGACCGGGACGAAGCCGTTGTACGGGATCAAGTTGAGCGTGCCGCTGAGATTGGCGCCGGCGGCCACGTTCACTTGGGCATAGTTGTTGGCGCCGTTGCCGGGCGTCGTGCCGCCGAGGTTGATATCCAGCGCGCTGGCCACGCCGTAGATCGCGTTGCCGCCGATGCCAATAACCGCCGGGCTGTTGCCGACTTGATGAGTTCCCTCGAAATCGACAGTCCCGCCGCCGGAGAACGATGAAGCTCCATGCACGGTGCCGAAAAACACCGCGTAGCTTCCTGTCGCGGTGCGAAACAGATTGCCGTTGTTCCAGACATCACCGTAGAACGAGACGGTGTTCGCGCCGGCGCCGATCAGGAGCTTGCCGGTCCCCGGTCCAGTGATCGTGCCCAACATGTTGGTGACGCCGGGAAGATTGACGCTGCCGTAGATGTTGGTGTTGCCGCCGGAGAATTGGATCGCGCCGTTATCGGCCAGGCCGAAGACCGACGATTGATTGGCACCGATGCCCGTGTTCGAGCCGACGGGAACGATCAAGTTGCCTTGGCTGTTGATCTGGCCGGTGCTGGCGATCGTGAGCGGTTGCGAGAACTCGGCGGTTCCTCCTTGCAGATTGATATTCCCCGCATCGGGGCCGTTGGCGCCGGAGAGCTTGATGCGCCTGCCGCTTTCAGCGCGAATTTCGCCACCGGCGTTATTGGTGACGGCGTTGGCGATGACGCCGTCGCCGTGAATCAAGCCGGTGTTGGCGAGCGAGCCGGGGCCGGTCAAGAGCGCGCTAGCGCCGCCGAGCTGGATTTCGCCAGCGTTGGTCGAGGCGCTGTTTAGGACGGCGGTCTTGTTTGGTCCGATGTAGAAATACGCCCCGGAGTTGTTGGTCAGCGCGCCGGAGTTGATGGTCATCGTTCCTGCGTCGAGGACGAGCGAGCCGAAATTGTCGAAATATCCGGCGGTGAAACTGCCGCCGGTGACGTCGAGAGTTGCTCCGCTGTAGTTGAAGACCTGTTGAGCGACGGTGAACGAGCCATTCGTCGTGATCGAACCAAAGCTCTGCAAGTTGCTGTTGGTGGAGAAGGTCCCGCCGTTTACGGTCAACGTGGCAGTCGAGCTTGACCAAATGGTGGGGCCCGCGACATTCAAATTGCTCCCGGCCCCGAGGGTGAACGAGCTGCCCAACGCTCCGCCGCTGCCGATCGTCAGCCCGCCCGCGCCGGTGATGTCGAGCGTTCCGCTAGTAAAGTTGAACGTTCCGTTGTTGACGAGATTGCCCGTGCTGAGCGTGCCGCCGGAGAGCGTGAGCGTCTTGAATTGATCGATCGTCGTGGTGCCTGTGAGGGTCAGCGACTTGGAAGGATCGAGGGTCAGGCTTTGACCGAGCAAGCCAACAACGCCGACATTGAAACTCCCGATGAACGACAGCGACCCGGAGTTGAAATTGAGCGTGCCGCCGTTGTTATTGAGCGTTTTGAGATCGACGATGCCGCCGTTGATATTGATCGTCCCTGAGGGATTAAGCGCGGTTGTTCCACCCGTGCCGACAGTGAATATACCGTTATTGGAGACAGTCAAGGTCGCCGGGTTGACGATCGAATTGACAATGTATTGTCCGACACTGACATTAGCGCCAGGATTGAGCGTCACTGTCGAACCAGTGCCGTCGACCGTGAACGTGGCGCTTTGCCCGGAAGGGGTCAATCCGTTGACAATGTCAGGGTTCGGGTCTAAAAGGTACAAATTTCCCAATGCCGTGATCGTTGATCCCGACAGAACGGAGATGTTTCCATTAGTGTTGTTTGCTATTGAAAACGCGAGATTGACATCGGCGCCAAACGTGCTGCCGGAGGAGCCATTTTGGAAGGTGATTTGGCCGACGGAACCCCCCGAAGCGATCGAGGTCGAGCCAGCTACGGTCAGTTTGGAATTGGCGCCGTCGACTGTAATCGTTCCATTAGTTGTCGTTCCGACGATAAGTCCACCCGACGAAGAGAGAATCCCGCTCAGTTCTACGGAGACCGTCGCGCCGCTGGCTACGGTGAGAAGCCCGCCTGCGAGGGTCTCCATCTTCGCACCACTGTCGCGGATAAGGTAATTGCCATTGCTGGTCGTAGTGTAATTTCCCGTGAACGAAGCCCGAGCGCCGGCGCCTTCGACGATCATCTGCTGACCCGGGGCGAGCGAGAACGTGCTGTCGAGGTTAGCTGTTTGGAGTACTCCGCTGATGTCTACATTGCCGTTGGAAATGAGCGTTCCGGTGACGGCCCCGGCGCCGACATTGACCGCACCGGTCGGGGCAATTTCTAGCCCTGCCGTTGTGAGCGACGCTCCGTTGACGGTGGTCCCAATGTTTAGCGTACCGGTCCGGCCGCTGCCAAAGGACCCGACGATTATTCCGTTGAGGGGATCCGTTTCTGAAACCATGCCTGTTCCATCGACCGTGAGCGTTCCGTTCTGGCCGGCAACGATGCTGGTGCCGATGAAAAGGCTTCCACCACCGCTCAGCGAACCGCCCGAGGGGACAAGGACCGTGCCGTTGTTGATGTACGTCGGGCCGTTGTACGTGCTGGCGCCGGAGAGCGTCAGCGTGCCGAGGCCGTTCTTGGTAAGACCGCCGTCGATGGCATTATCGCCGGGGACCGTCGAGTGAACGAGCGGCTGGGTGATCGTGATGTTGAACCCGTTGGTGTCGATGATCGCACCGCCATTGCGGACATTGGCGGTCGTCAGGCCCGACATAAACGAGGTTTGGTCCATCGAACTCTGGTTCGCGTTGGGTCTCAGCGTGCCGCCGTTGAAGTTGAAGATAGATGGCCCGAAGCTGTAGATCGCACCGCCGATGGTTGCCGTGCCGCCGTTGAGATTGAATGTTCCGGTGACGCCGGTATTCCCGAGGACCAGATCGTTTGACGCATTGGTCGTGGTGAGGCTTCCACTAGAGAGCGTATATGTCCCATTCGCGCCGGCGCCAATGCGGAGCCAGGAATTGGCGCTCTGGTTGGTGAAGAGATTGACCGTTCCGCCGGTCTGATTCACAATCCCAGGACTCGCGCTTCCCACGTAGAAATTGCCGGCGCCAGCCTCGGTCAGGAGGCCCGTGCCGCTAACGTTCAACTGCGCGGTGCTTGTACCGCCGTTGCCGACGACGACGCTTTCATTATTGACGACGTCGGCGCTGACGTTCAGCGCGCCCCCGGAATTGACATTGACAATCCCAGTGCCGAGCGCGCCGCTTGAGACGAACAGGGCGGTGAATGTCGGCGCACTGCCCGTGACGGTTGCCGTTCCGCCGTTATTGAGCTTGGCATTGTCTGTCCCGGTCGGCACGCGGGCGGGGCTCCAGTTCGACGCGGTGTTCCAGTCAGCAGGGCCCGCGACATTCCAAACGACGTCGGCGGCTGATGCCGATCGGCCAAAGGAAACGGCGAGTGCCGCGACGAGCGCGGCGGCGATGCTTCGAGACATGCACATAATGCGCTCCTACGCTTGAGGTGAAGAGCCGGCACCCCAATATGCTAAAATCAGTCGCCTAGGAAGGCAAGAAAAAATGATGGAGAAATGAAGTACGCGGCGCGGGCGGAGTGCCATGTCCACCACCGTGCGCGGACATGCATCGCGGTCGATGCGGCGGCCGACGCGATCGTAGGATGTGTCAAGCGAAGCGCTGACGCATCGTCAGACGACCACCGCTCTCGGTGCGTCCGCGCGGACTTGACGTACCCTACGTGCGGGTTCGAGCCAAGCGGAGGAGCGCCATCATCGCCGAGCCGAACAGCGCGAGCAGGGCCAGCACGAGCGTCGAAGGTTCTGGCACCGCCGAGGGATTGCCGTTCGCCGTGGCGCCGTTCACGGATGGTCCGGCCGAGATCGGATCGCCACTGGAGCCGCCGGCGCTCGGAGGATCCGAACTCGAAGAACTCGGCGCACCGGAGGCGAACGGAGCGCTTGGAGCAAGAGACCTGGCCAGCCCGAAGCCGCTCGACGCGGCCAGCGTGCTGCAACTGCTAACCTGCGTCGGTCGGGCGGACCGCCGCGCGCAAAATCTGTGACAGGAGTGCAGCGTCGAGCGCCGAGCCAACTAATCAAGAGCAGAGCGTTGCGGTCGCGGCTAAGCGGGTCTGACTGTTTGAGATCGGAAGTGGTGCCGCACGAACTGGATGCGACCTACACCCAAAACCGCAAGGAGTGCGAGCAGAAGCGTGGAGGGTTCGGGCACCTGCGAGGCATTGCCAATCCCAACGGAATTGCCCGCTGCCGGGACAGCCAGATCGGTGCTGTCGGTAGTTGCCGTACTCAAGCTTGCGGAACTCATGTCGGGCGCTCCGAACGGGTCGCTGGGCGCCAGCGACCCGGCCAAGACCAATCCGCTCGACTGCCCCAAGGAATTGCCCGACGCATCGCTGGCGTCGATCATCACGAGGGCCGGACTTCCGGAAGTTCCGCCGATAATCAGCGCGCTTTGGACGACGTGATTGGCCGTCAAGTCGCTCCCCGCGTTGACCTGCGTAGCGCCCGAACCGTCGATATTGCCGACTTGCTGGTGCGTGCCGGAAACGAGCAGGCCGGGGGAGTTGCTGCTGTTCATGACATTCACGCGATCGGCGCCGGACGACAAGGCCGACACCGAGCCGGCCAATTCCAACGTGGCGCCGGACGCGACCGTGGCCGTCACGCCCGTGCCGATGGTGGCCGCGCCGCTGACGAAGTTGAATCGCAACTTGCCGGCGTTGACTTGCAACATGCTATTGGCGTTTAGCGTGGGGGCGCTGTTGATTTCGAGAGAACTGGTCCCGGACTTGGCAAACGTGCCCGAGTTGATCAGCACGCCCTGAAACGTGGTGTTGCCGCTCGATTGATTGTCGGTCAGCGTGACGCCCGAGCCGATGCTGAGACTGACGGCGCCGGTGCCGCTTACCGTCCCACTGAGACTGCTTACGTTTTGGTTATTGCCGAGATTGACGGATGAGGTGACTCCACTGGCGGCGTTGATCGCGAGCGGGCCCGCGCCGAGCGTGCCTGCCCCGGTCGTGCGGAGCGTGCCGCCACTCACGATGGTGCCACCGCTGTAAGTGTTGTTGCCGCTGAGCGTCAGCGTGCCGGCGCCAACCTTGGTCAGGGAGCCGGCGCCGGCTATCACGCCCGGAACCGAGATTGCGTTGGCCTGCGTGTCGATCGTGCCGCCAAAGCCGTTGAGGAGGATCCAGCGATTCGCGCTGAGCGACATGGCGCCGGCAAATTGGAGCGTGCTATACGTGCCTTGGTTAAAGGTGATATTGGTCACGGGCGAACCGGGAACCGCCCCTAGGTTGTTGTCGGCGGCGACGTTCAGTGTGCCGAAGTTGATGAGGGTGCCGCCGCTGTACGTGTTGTTGCCGCTCAGGGTCAGCGTGCCGTCGCCGGTCTTGGTCAGGGCGCCGGTGCCGCCGATCACCCCGCTCAGCGTGAGATTGGTTGACGACGAGTCAATCTGGAAATTGCCGCCGCTGCTGCTCAGCGTGAACGCCATTGTGCTCGATGCAGTGGCGCCGCTGTATTCGAGTGTGCCGCTGACTGCGTTAGAACCCAGCGTGACGCTGGTGTTGGCGCCCAGCGTGCCGTTCGTGCCGGCGTTGTTAATGCTGGGGATGACGAGAAAGCCATCGACGTTAAGCCCGCCGCTGAAGCTGTTGCCGTAATTACTAAGCGTCACCGCGAGGCCGGACACGATCGTCAGGCCGCCGGGGCCCATGATGAAGCCGCCCAAGTTCAGGGGCGAGTTGGCGGCAAGAATTGCGCCGCCGCCTTGGAGTGTAAAAAAATGTGCATCCTGAAAGTCGCTCATGAAGCCCTCCCATTCCAGTGTGCCGGTATGGCCGCTGGAACCCAATGTGACGGGATTGGGGCCCAAAGGGCCGTTGGTGCCTTCGCTGTTGATCGCGGTGACCGCCAGCGTGCCCTGCTGGACCTGGAGGCCGCCGCCGAACGAATTCCCATTGCCGAGAAACAAGGTGCCGGCGCCGGTCTTGACGACGGACATTCCGCCAATCAAGAAGCCGTAGTAGCTGTCGTTGCCGGCATTGTTGATGGTGAGCGCGGCCCCGCTGCCCGAAACTGTGGCCGACGAGTCGCCGTTGAGGCCGGCAACGGTGACGCTGTTGCCATTGAGAGACAATGTTCCGTTGCTGCCCGAACCGAACGTGACGGCGTTGGGCGAATTCGAATTGAGGGCGCCCGCGCTGTCGACCTGGAGGGTCCCGGCGTTGATCGTCACGCCGCCGGTAAACGTATTGTTGCCGCTCAGGGTCAACGTGCCGGCGCCGGACTTAACCAGATCGATCGTTTTGATGCCGCCAATGGCGCCGCTGATTGCGGTGTTGCCGGCGCCGGCGACCGTCAGTACTGAACCACCCCCTGGCTTGTCGGCCGCGCTGATGGCGCCGCCGAAGTCCAGCGACACGCCCGTGTGCGCGCTGTTGTCGGCCAATGTGTAATCCCCCTCAAGCGTCAGCGGAGCGTTGATCGTTTCGTTAAGGTTGCTGCCGGAAAACGTGCTGGCGATCTGGATCGTGCCGCCGGAGGTCATCAACAGCGCGTTGCCGCCGGTCGTGCCGATCGTGTAGGCCGCGGTCGATGTGACGAAGGTGATGTTTTTAAGATTGCGATTGGCATCGGGGGTGATGGAGGTCACTATGCTGCCGGAATTAAACGTCGCCGTGTCAGCGTTCGTGGTTCCGGAAGTGGCGCCGGGAACAATCGTATTAAAGATCCCGCTACCCCAACTGCTTGTAACTGGCCAACTGCCGCTGGTTGCTCCCGGATACCAGGTGTTGCTGCCGCTGGCGCCCAGGGCGGCGCGGCTCGCCGCGAGGGCCGACAGCATGACGAGCGAGAATCTGAGCGAACTGGGCACGATTCGTCGCCGACACAAGACGCCCGCCGCGACCGCGAAGCGATGAGCGCTGCACATGATGCGCTCCTCGATTGAAAGAGAAGAGTTGCCAGCCCCCTTAAGGTACTACCGGAGCCCAGCGAACGCAAGGAAACCTGCGAAGAGAATTCCGCGGCGAATCGCGAGCGGCCGAGGAATGCGCTCCTTGCGCTCAGCTCAAGGAATCTCGTCACGCAACAGCGTGACGATCCCACGGGAATGCCGTCGCGTCGAAGCGTGAACATTACACCGGCGTTGCCGCGCGCCGACGCACGACGTTAAGGCCGCCAATGGCCAGCTTTCGAGGAATTCTGCGATCGGCTCGCACTACCGGGTAGCCAACAAAATGCCGGCCCTTCCACTCGCCTCGGCGCCCAATCCCCGGATCTGGGAAACCTACCCGTGCATCCGCAGCTTGTTTTCCGGACCACTTAGGCGGGGCGGCGGCGCGCGTCGGTTTGATCGACCGCAGCATCGGCGATTCGAAGGTTTCCGGTTAGCGTCGCCTTATATCGCACACTTGGAGCCCTGCCTCAGACGAAACTCACCCACGAATCCTGCTGAGAAGGCACTTGCTCAAAATCACTTTCGTCTCGGAATGAATCCAGGAACACCGGTCTCCACAACGGCATTAAACCTAACTCGCGACTTGATTCCGTCGCTAATCTCCCGCATCGCGTCTTCAGGAAGGGCGGAAACGTCAAAGTTCTCTTGGATGCGGCTGGGGGTTTTCGAGGTCGTCAAGAGTGCCGTCCCGCGCTGGATCGCCCAGGCGAGCAAGACTTGCGCCGCCGTCTTGTTGACTCGCTTGGCGATAGCGACGACGACAGGATCTTCCACCAACTTGGGCTCGCTGCTATGGCCCAGGGCCGCGAAAGCTTGCATCACGATGCCATTCTTTCTGCAGTAGTTCAACAGGTCCCATTCCGGGAGATATGGATGGGATTCGACGTGAACGACTGCTGGCTTAATCCTGGCGGCTTCGACGATTTCTTGTACCTGTGGCAGGCCGACGTCGGATAATCCGATGGCCTTACACTTCCCTTCATTCACCAAGTCCTCCATCGCCCTCCACGTATCCAGCAACGTCACCCCTTGGTCATAAATCACCTTGCCGTTGGCGTCTCTCGGATCTTGCTCGTCTCCGGGCTGGAAAGCGAAGGGGGTGTGGATGAGATAGAGATCGACGAATTCGAGTTGGAGCTTCTTGAGACTGGCCTCGCAGGCGGGTTTGACGCGCTGCGGACGATGATTTGTATTCCAGAGCTTCGTGATGACAAACACGTCCTCCCGCTTGATCTTCCCGCCCTTGAATACCTCCTGCATCGCTTCGCCGACCTCCCTTTCAGTTCGGTAGCGTTCCGCCGTGTCGATGACGCGAAATCCTGCTTCGAGCGCCGCCTTGGTCGCGTTTCTGGTTGCTATCGGGTCGGGAATGAGTGTGCCAAAGCCGAGCGCGGGAATGGCGCCGGATCCATTGTTGAGGGCCATTTTCGTATAGCGGAGGTCGTCGGGATTTGCCATCGTTTTGCTCCTTAGACAGTCGGGTCTGTTGTGAATCAATCTGTCTTCACTTCCAACACGACTCCCAATTCAATTGGCAAACCAAATGACGGGCTCGCCGCGCCGGAAGAACTAGATCTTAGCAAAGCGAACCCTGCGCGGGTGTTTCTGCTGACGGCATAAAAACTCGAAATCTCTCGGCGTGCAGCGGCGTTTAATGGATGTCAAACGGTCCATTCGCCAAGCACAAGGAGGGTTTTCGAGTGAACGCTACCATATCCTGGGTGCTCAGCGTGACCATGACGAATTCACGCTTTCGCTCTTTGAGAAACGTAAGCAGGTTCATGCCCCTATCATACCACGTCCCACGGTTGACGCGGCCTGACGCGGGCGGCTGGATTCTCAGCGGCGGAGAATCTGGCAATGCGGCAATGCCTTCTGAAGGTCTTTCACTCCGGCGTCGGTGACGTTGGTTCTGGCCAATTCAAGCGTTTGAAGATTGATCAACCGTTTGAAAAAGCCCAGCCCAGCATCGGTGATTTTGGTTCTCGTGAAATCCAGAGATCGGAGCTGAGTCAACTCTTCAAGTTGCACGAGTCCAGCGTCCGTGACTTCGGAGCGGCCGCTGAAATCCACTCGATAGACGCTACATTCTCCCGCCCACTCAAGAAACCAGCTCGGTTCGGATGGGTTTGCGGGATTGTTGTACAACACTCGGCCGCCGAGCTTGACAAGTGCTTCCACTGCTTCGCGATCTTTAAGCTGTTGTTTCATCATTGCTGTATTATCGCCGACCGCGGGCAGCCGGAGCAAGGGATCCTGGGTGGCCAGAGAATTCAGAGGGGCGCCGTAATTCGAGCGGACCAAGTTGACTTACTCGATCTCACGTATGAAGGTTTCTTGGCAGGTCCGCCGCGCAAAACTGAAATTATTTCTTTCCGATTCCAGCGTGGTCCGTTGCTCTTAGAAGCGGAGCGGAATCCGCATTTATTCCATACCTGGGGCTGGACCGGCAACGGACTTGGTGACCCTGCTTCGGCAAATCGTTTCGTCGTCTACGGACATGGTCGCCTTGTCGGCGTGCCAGCCGTGATCCTTTTGGTCTGGCTCATGAGGAGCTGACCCTCATGCCGCAATCACATGAATTGCACGAGGTTCTGAGCCGGAGCAAGCAATACGGCGTCGGTCCAACGCGGGCTTTTTCATTTGGGAATGCTGAAGATGAACTGCGAGATTTGCGGGAAGCCAGCGACCAGCGCCGTCAGCGACCTGAAAGAAGTCCCGTCGTCGGGTGAATCGAGGCAATGGGAATCGGACGGCGAGCCGCATTTCTTTTGTGACGAACACGCACGGCAGTCGATCCACCGTGCTCTGCCGCCGGATTGGCGATACAAGACGGCGCGCTCTTGATCGCCACTCCGTTTGCCAGTCGGCAAGCGGCGCCCGCGATGAAGCCGATGGCGCGAGTGAAGTCAGTCGCCGTAACGGCTAGATCGCAACGAGCCGCACGAGCGCCACACGGGTCGGCCGCACGTTGAAGGCCAACTATTGCAAGCGTCGTTCGGCGCCGTAGAATGATTCCCGCGGCCGCGCCCTTCCTTTCAATTCGTGTGCGATTTTGTTGCCGCAGAGGCTGGCTTGATTTATGGCTCTCGATCAAGCGGAAGTGACGTACTTGCGGTACATCCGTAAACAGGGCGGAGGATACGCGGCCGACGAATCTACTGGTCACTATATCGCAAGCGCTCTTGGCCTTTCTTTGACCAAGTTCAAGGAGATGCACGCACGGCTCCTCCAGCGAGGGCTAATCGCAGCGTCTGCCGGGCGCGACCCGTTCAACGGTACTAACGCCAGTTTTCGGGTTTCGATCACCGTCGCGGGTGAGGCAGCACTTAAGCGGCCCAAGCAGACCGCCCCTGTACGAAAGTTCGTCTGGTGGAAACCGCGGACTTGGTGGGCTTGATCCCGAGCCGTGTTGGGGAGGATTGGATATGGGGGCGTTGTTTGTCTTGACGCAAACTTTCCAGTCTCCCGATGATCGTCGTCACTTCTGGCAGTAGTC
>DASZFO010000218.1 GCA_035939775.1 Pirellulales bacterium
ATGATGTCAGCAATCCGCGCGGCTGGCGCTATCTCTACCCGCCGCTGTTTGCAATCCTCGTCTCGCCGCTGGCCGCGCTGGACCCCCAGTGGCAAGCGGTCGTGTGGTACTTCATTTCGCTGGCGTTCGCTTACGGCTGCCATCGCGAATCGATTCGTATATGGAGATTGGCGGTTGCCGCTCGCGCGACGCAACCATCCGCGGGCGCTCAACGCGCGCCGCCGATCTGGTTGGGCGCGATCGCGGCCGCAACGCTCGCGCTGCCGGCGCTGAATTGCTTGCAGCGCGGGCAAGTCGGCATTTTGGTCGTGTATCTGATTCTGCTCGGCTACCGGCTAACGGCGGAGAACCGATCGTGGTGGGGCCCGTTTGCCGGCGGTGCTGCGCTGGCCGGGTCGATCGCAATCAAACTGACGCCCGCGCTGCCGGCCTTATTCCTTCTCGGATTGCTGTTGCTGGCGGCCTATTCCGGCCGCTGGTCCGCCGTGCCGACTCGCCGCTTCGCCGGAGCGCTGGCCGGCACGGGGATCGGCCTGTTGTGGTTCATTATCATTCTTCCCGGTCTAGCGATCGGCGATGCCGCCAATCTGAAGCACTTGCACACTTGGATCGATCGCGTCGTGGTCCACAACGATATGGGCGAAGAGAACAACTCCGGGTTTTACAGCGTCCGCAATCAGAGCCTGGCGAATGCCGTCCAGCGACTGGGGAATTGGTCCGCGTATGCGCTGGCCGGGGGACCGAGTGATTTGTCGGGCGACGACGTCACTCGCCGGCCTGCCGCTGCACCGATTGATCAACCGGCCGTGCAGCACGCGCTCGCGCCGGTTCGGCTGGCTCTTTTGGCGCTGCTTGTCATTGGCGGCTGGAGGACAGCGCGGCGCGGCGGCGACCTCGAAATGGCGGCGATGTTTGGCCTGTCCTCGACCTTGACGCTTGTGATCTCGCCGCTATCGTGGGCCCATCACTATCTCCTGTGGCTGCCCGGATTGCTCTTGGTTCCCGCCTGGCAATGGCAGGCGGGCCGAACGGGCAAGGCGAAGGCGCTAGCCATCTCGGCTTGCGGACTGATGGTCGCGCACTATCTGCTGCTCGACTGGACCGGGCGGGCCGGTGTGCTTGGCTTAGGCACGACCATCTGGTTTATCGTCGCGGTTCGCACCGCGGCCCGCGGCGATTTGGAACATCGCGCTCTGCGGATTGACCCAGCGGATCGCCTCACTGAAGCTGCGCGTCAAGCGGCGTGAGTGCATGCCTAGCGCCTCCGCATGAGGCAACTTCTACACTCGCAGCGTGAAGAGTCCCGTTGGGCTCGCGAAAGATTTCCCGATCGAATTGCCATTCCTCGAACTCCAACTTGCCACTCACGGCGCTTCTCGAAAGCATCGGGGGTTTGCTATCATGGATTGCCCTGGAGCCCACGGCGACGGCGCTGCGCGGGGTGCTCGCCGTCGCCGTTCGCTCCGAATTAAACGGCTCGAAGGAGCGTCAATTATGCAATCTCAGCCGGTTCTTATCGACGGTCAATGGCGTGCCGCGGCTGCGGTGAAGACGTTTCAAGCGGAGAATCCCATCACGCGCGAGCTGCTGGCGGATCTGTATCCGGTGAGTTCGTGGAGCGATTGCGAGGCGGCGCTTGAGGCGGCGGTTGCGGCCGCCGAGCGGCTCCGCGAGATTTCCGCCGCAAACATCGCTCGCTTTCTCGAACGCGCTGCCGAGCGGATCGAAGCGCGCCGCGGGGAAATCGTTGCGGTCGCTCACCTGGAGACCGGATTGCCCGTCGCACCGCGATTGGCGGAGGTCGAGCTGCCGCGGACGACGAACCAACTGCGCCAGGCCGCTGTCGCCGCGCGTGAAGGTTCCTGGGCCTTGCCGACGATCGACGTGACTGCCAATATCCGCTCATGCTTCGCGCCGATCGGGCCGGTCTGCGTGTTCGGCCCGAACAATTTCCCGCTGGCGTTCAACGGCATCTGCGGTGGAGATTTCGCCGCCGCGATCGCCGCCGGCAATCCTGTCATCGCCAAGGGGCATCCGTCGCATCCCGGCACCACGCGGTTCTTGGCTGAGGAAATTCGGGCCGCCGCCGCCGAGACCGAAATGCCGCGCGGCGCCGTGCAGTTGCTCTATCGGCTCAGTCCGACTGATGGATTGCGGCTCGTCTCCGATCGGCGAATCGGCGCGACCGGATTCACGGGCAGCCGCCGAGCGGGGCTGCAACTGAAAACGGCCGCCGACGCCGCGGGAAAGCCGATCTATCTGGAGATGTCGTCGATCAACCCCGTGGTCGTTCTGCCGCATGCCTTGACAGAGCGGTCGGCGGAGATCGTCGATCAGTTCGTCGGAAGCTGCTTGGCGGGGACCGGTCAGTTTTGCACGAACCCCGGACTTGTCGTCCTTTTAGCCGGAGAGCAGAGCGAGGCGTTTGTCGCCGCGGTCGCGGCACGATTTCGCGCGGCGCCGGTTGGAACACTTCTGGCCGGCGGAGTGGCGAAGGCGCTCGCGGCGGGCATCGAAGTCTTGCGGTCGGCCGGAGCGGAAGTTGTCGCCGGTGGCGCGGCCGGCGGCGGCAAAGGGCACAGCCATGCGAACACCGTGCTCCGTGTGTCTGGCCGACAGTTTCTCGCCAGCACCGAGGCGCTGCAAACCGAAGCCTTTGGAAATGCCTCGCTTTTTGTCGTCGCGGCCGATGTCGCGGAAGCGGTTCGAATTATTGACACCTTGGAGGGCAATCTCACGGGTTCGATTTACTCGGACACCGCCGGCCGCGACGACGCGGCCTATCGTGCGTTGGCCGCGCGCCTGCGGTCGCGCGTGGGGCGCTTGATCAACGACAAAATGCCGACCGGCGTGGCTGTCTCTCCGGCGATGAATCACGGCGGCCCGTTTCCGGCGACGGGACATCCGGGGTTCACGGCGGTCGGCATGCCCGCCGCGCTTCGCCGGTTTGCAATGCTTGTCTGCTACGACAATGTCCGACGCGATCGTTTGCCGCCGCTCTTGGCCGACAAGAATCCGACCGGCCAGACGTGGCGGCTGATCGATGGACGCTGGACGCAAGCGGACGTACCATCCCTTTAGCGCAATTCGCCAAGGAAAACCGAGTGGTTCCTCGCCATGCCGCTTGCAAACCCGTATGGGTCGCCGCAATCCACCGATCTGCCGTTTGAGACTACAAATGACTTGAGTCGCGGTTCCGCCATCGGTTGGCGATTGATCCGCGCGTTTGCATTGGCGTTAGTCGGGTACGGTGTGTTTGTTGAGGGCGGAAAGTTCTATTGTGAAACGTCCCTAAATCGTACATTCGGTTTCGCTGAAGACTGGATTGTCGGAACGCTCATCGCATTAGTCTTTGCGTCCTCTGAGTACTTGAACGCCGGTTGCGGACGGTCGGCGGGAATCGTACGAAGAATGCTAGTCTCTTCCGCACTCATGCTCGCCGTCATCCTAATCACTGCATTCGTAGGCAGCGCTGTCGGGTTGAGGGCAACGAGCTACGATCAAACGAGACCGATGTGTTTATTCTATACCGCGCTAATGGCAAGCTTCTTCATCGTCGGACTTTTTGTGGTTAGATTTCGATGGATCGGCAGTCGCGAATTCCAGCACGAAGCGAAATTGAGCGAAACGCCGCCCTAGCGTCGCAGCCGCGTTTGCGTGAACTGATCGATGGCCACGGCGGCGATGATAATCCCGCCGATGATGATCTTTTGGATCGGATCGCTCACCTGTGCGTAGACGCAGCCGCTGTGCAGGGTGGTCATCGTCAAGGCGCCGACGATCGAGCCCAGCACGCTTCCTCGTCCGCCGCTCAAGCTGCCGCCGCCGATCACCACGGCCGCGATGATGTCCAGCTCCATGCCGAGCCCCGCTCCGGGGTCTCCCTGGTTCCCCAGGTCGCTGAAGCTGAACAAGCCGGCCAGAGCCATAAACAGCCCGCCGAGCGCGTAGACGATGATCTTCGTTCGCGGAACATTGATGCCGCAGAGCCGCGCGGTGGCTTCGCTTGAGCCGATCGCGAAAACGTGCCTGCCGAACACGGTGAAATGCATCACCACCGCCAGCGCGATTCCCAGCAAGACGACCAACCACGCGCCGGTTGCCATCAGTTGCAAGCTGCCTTTGGCGGGCGAATCGAGAAGAGTGGAGAGCCACCGCGGCGCTTCCGCCGCCTCGACTGCAATCTTCTCCTGGTGGGCAATTTGTTCCGCCACGCCGCGAAAGATGAGCATCGTGCCGAGCGTCACGATGAATGGAACCAAGCGCAACCCCGTGACGAGAATCCCATTGACCGCGCCCGCGGCCATTCCGATCGCCAAAACGAGCAACGTGATCAGGAAAGGATTCATGCCGTCCCGCAGTCCAGCCGCCAGCGCGACGGCCGCCAGCGCCAAGATCGCGCCGACGGAAAGATCGATTCCGCCGCTGATGATCATGACGGTCATTCCCAATGCGCCCATGCCGACGATGGCCGTCTGCTTGGCGATCAAGGTGAGCCGATAGGACGACAAAAACGTGGCGCTGGATTTGAAGAGCCAGCCGTACGCAAGAAAGACGCCAACCACGACCAGCAGCACGATGAACGGTTGGAGAACTCGCCAAATCGTCCAGAGCATCCACCTGTGCTGCGATTTGAGCGGGGCCGACGCGGCGGCCAACGAGCTGACTTGGGGATCATTCATCCGTCGCTCTCGGCCCGATGCGTGCCTTGGCCGTCAGTGGATTCCGCTGCCGTTTCCGCGGCAGTCCCCGTGGCGTATTGCATCACTTCTTCCTCCGTCCAATCCTTGGCCGGGCGGACTTCGCGCAGCCGGCCGCGGAACATCACACCAATTCGATCACAGACGTTCATCAATTCGGGCAAGTAGGAACTCACCAGGATAATCGCTTTTCCCTGGGCCGCCAACTCGCCGATCAGGCGGTAAATCTGTGCCTTCGTGCCGATGTCGATCCCGCGCGTCGGCTCGTCCATGAGCAGCAGGTCGGCCTGCTGGTGCAGCAGTCGAGCGATGGCAATCTTCTGCTGATTGCCGCCGGAAAGCTGTCCGATCGGCTGGTCCGGCCCAGCCGCCTTGCACTCGATGCGGCTCAACCATTGGCGGACCGCGGCGCGGCGGCGGCGCAGATTGAGAAAGCCGAAGCGGCGATAAGGCCCCAAGTCGGTTAGCGTGAGATTGTCCGCAATGGAAAGCGCGATCGCGAGGCCTTCCGCCTTGCGGTCTTCACTCACCAAGCCCAAACCGCGCCGAATGCTCAAACTCGGGCTGTGGCCGACCGGACCGACGCCAAGGACGCGAACATCGCCGGAGCGGACTTCATTGAGACCGAAGATCGCCCGCACGAGTTCGCTCCGCCCCGCTCCGACCAAACCGGCGAGACCGAAGATTTCGCCGCGGTGCAGCACCAGATCGATCCCCTGCGGAGACGTTCGCCCGCTGAGATTGCGGACTTCCAACAGCGGCGGCCCGGGCTTGTGCTGCGACTTGGGGAACAGTTCGTCGATCTCGCGACCGACCATCGAGCGGGCAAGATCGGCCGAAGTGACCTCGGCCAGTCGCCCCTCAGCCACGGAGCGCCCATCGCGGAGCACCGTGAATACATCGCCGATCCGCGTCACCTCTTCGAGAAAGTGGCTGATATAAACGATTCCCAATCCCGCCCCCCGCAGGTCGCGAATCACGGCAAATAGATGCGCCGTGTCCTCCTCGGTAAGCGAGCTGGTCGGCTCGTCAAACACGAGAATGCGGGCATCGGATGCCAGCGCTCGCGCGATCTCGACCAATTGCTGCTTGGCAATCGGCAATCGACCGACCGGGATGTCCAGCGCCAAATTCGGCTGTGAAAGCCGAGCCAATGCATTGCGCGCGATCTGCCGCTGTTGCCCCTTGCGCAGCCAACCGAACCGCGAGCGTTCCTGGCCGAGCAGGATGTTCGCTTCAACTGACAGGTGCGGCGCGAGATTCAATTCCTGATAGATCATCGCCACGCCGGCCCGGATTGCATCGACGGGCCGGGCGGGCGCGTAGCGCTTTCCCTCGACCGTGAGTCGCCCGGCGTCCGGCACATAAACGCCGGCCAGGATCTTCATCAACGTCGATTTCCCGGCGCCGTTCTCGCCGATCAACGTGCGCACCTGCCCTCGCTCGACTTCAAACGAGACATCGACGAGCGCTCGGGTCGCCCCGAACGATTTCGAGACGCCCGACATGGAAAGAAGTGCGGACATTCAGTCGATGCCAACCTGAGAAGTGCGATTTGAATTCTCAGTTTTTGCTTGATAGAGTATTGGACCTGTTCTAAAATGTAGTCTGCCATGCCCACGCGGGCACCGGCGCCAGCAGGTCGGCGTGGGCGTGTGACTGAGGCGGTGCATGGCCACTCAGAGCAGTGGCCATGGCACCCGTCGGCTTTGGTGCTCCGCTAGTCAGCCTTCGCGGGATGCAGCAGGGAGTCGATCTTCGGTTCGCTCAAGTTCTTGGTGGTGGCCAACGCTTCGGGGACCTCGATCTTCTCCGGCACTTTTTCGCCGCGCAGCTTTTGCACGGCGGTCTGGACCGCGTCGTGACCCATTTGCACGGGGTCTTGCAAGACGACGGCGTTGAGATACCCGTCCTTCAGTCCGCCCACCAAATTGTCGCTCGAATCGAAGCCGACGAACTTGATCTTGCCCGCCAATCCGCGCGAATCTTTCTTCAGGGCGGTGAGCATGCCGGAAGCGGTCGATTCATTGGGGCAGAAGATGCCGTCGATCTTCTCGCCGAAGTTGAGCAGGAAGTCCTCGCCGAGCTTGACCGAATCGGCCTCGCCGGGGCCACCGTGCTTGTCGGAGGAGAGCAATTCAATCCCCTGGGATTTCGCCAGGGCGTCGAGGAAACCCTGCTCGCGGGCTTCCGTGCTGGCCGAGTTAATGTTGTATCGCATCAAGATCACATGGCCCTTGCCGCCGAGCAGCTCGGCTAGATACTCGCCCGCTCGCTGGCCGGCGTGATAATTGTTCGTGGCGACGAAGCTGGTGATTCCGGTCATGTCCTTGAGTTCCGAATCGAAGATGATCACCGGCACGTAGTTCTTGATCGCCTCATCCACCGGCTTTCGCAGAGCGACGGCGTCCAACGGGGCCAGGCAGATCGCATCGTATCCGTCGGCCAGAAAGTTTTCGACGATCTGGATCTGACCGGTCGTGTCTCCTTCGCCGGTCGGGCCTTTGAAGGTGATTTCGGCGCCGGTCTCAACGGCCGCCTTGCGGGCCCCGGCCTCGACCGATTTCCAGAATTGATGACCGGTCCCCTTCGGAATCACGGCGATGCGAAATTTCTTCCCGCCCGAATTGACGGTGCTCGTGGCGGATGAAGTCGCGCTCGTTCCGGATGAATCGGCGGCATTTCCTTTGCCGGAATCGGCCGGCGATTTGGTGCAACCAAGCAGCGCGGTCAAAGCCAACATCAATGCCCAGGGCAACCGTTTGCACATCGCTATAGTCTCCGAGAAAAGAACCAGTATCTTGCGAATTGCCAGTGCTGAGCATACAACTCGACGATTCGCCGAACAAGCGGCGGCGGAAGAGAGTCGGCAGACGGCAGGAGGCAATTCGCGACGGGATGGCAGCGCCGGATGACATTCGTTAGCCGGTTCGCTCGCGAACCGGAGTGTGAGGGAGCCGGATCGAAGTCGAAAAACACATGACCACTCCTCGATATCGCGAACGATTGGATTCTCTGCGGCAAGCCTTTCCGCAGCCGGTTTCCAATCCGGTGCACGATGCCTACTTTGTGTTTTCGATCCTCCGAGCGCTCGAGCAAGTCGATGCGCTCAAATCGCAGGCGCCGATCCTGGGCACGCCGTGCCAGCCGGATTACGAAGCCGCTCGGCGGCGCCGCGTCGAGCCGGACGAAAAGTCGTTGGAAGAGGTAATTCCCGAGCTGGTCCAGTATCTCCACGGCATGTTCGTTTGGGGGCATCCGGGCAGCCAGCTCAACATCGTGCCGCAGCCGTCGATCGCCAGCATCATCGGCGTGCTGCTGCCGTCGATTTACAATCCGAATCTGTGCAGCGACGAGAGTGCCATTCGCATCGCTGAAGCCGAGGTCTCCGCCGCTGCGATGACGGCCGAGCTGATCGGCTACGATCCGGCCGCCGCCGCCGGTGTGTTCACTTTCGGCGGGACCGGCGGGCTGTTGTACGGAGTCCGAATTGGCTTGGAAAAAGCGATTCCCGGCGCCGGGCAGCGGGGACTGCGCGAGGACGCGGTCGTGCTCGTCTCGCAACAGGGTCACTATTCGTGCCTGAATGTGGCCGCCTGGCTCGGGATCGGTCAGGATCACGTCGTCGCCGTGCCGAGCCATCAAGATAACTCAATCCGGCTCGATGCGTTGGAAGATGCCGCCCGAGGATCGCTCGCCAAAGGACATAAAATCGCCGCAATCATCGCGACGATGGGGACGACCGACGCCTTCGGGATCGACGATCTCGAAGCGATCCACGCCCTGCGCGAGCGGCTGATCGCCGAGTTCAAGCTGGGCTACCGGCCGCACATCCATGCCGATGCGGTGATCGGCTGGGCCTGGTCGGTGTTCAACGATTACAACTGGCTGGCGAACGAACTCGGCTTCCGCGGCCGGACGATGCGGGCGCTGGCCGCGGCTTCGCATCGCATCCGCCATTTGCACCTGGCCGACACGGTTGGAATCGACTTCCACAAGTCTGGGTTTGCTCCCTATGTCTCGTCGCTCGTGCTGGCGAAGGACCGCGGCGATTTCGGCCGGATTGCCCGCTCGCGGGCGACGATGCCCTATCTGTTTCAATCGGGCGAATACCATCCGGCGATGTTCACGCTCGAGACCACGAGGGCCGGCACCGGGCCACTGGCGGCGCTGGCCAGCCTGCGGCTCTTGGGCAAAGAAGGGCTGCGCGTGCTGCTGGGGCACGCCGTCGAAATGGCCGAAGTGCTCCGCGAAACGATCGAATCCCACCCAAATCTGACTGTGCTCAACGGCGACAACGTCGGGCCGGTCACGCTGTTCCGGGCCTATCCTGACGGCATCGACACCTTCAGCGTCAAACAGCGCGAGCAGTTCGATTCTTCGTATCGCGACACCCTCTTGGCCCACAACGATTACAATCGCCGGATTTACGAGTTGGTTCACTCCGAGGCGCTGGCCGGCCGCGGCGTCGCGATTTCGCTCACCGACTGCTACCGACAGACGGATTACGGTGAATCAATCGTGGCACTCAAGAGCTACGTCGTCTCGCCATTCTCCGACGAAAGCCGGATGGAATCGATCATCCGCCACGTGCTGCAAGCGCGAGCGGCGATTGATTAGAAATCTACTCGCAGCGCCGCTGGACGCGATCGTTATGCGGAGCGTGACGAATACGCTGCCCGAGAAGCACGCTTCACTTCATCGCGATCGTGCGCGCGAGCGGCTGGAGCACTTGCTCGACCACGTAGTTGTCGACCACCTCGCGGCAGGTGCGGGCCAGGTTCTCCAACGATTGGACGTACGTCGCGTCGGGCTCGAGGCTGCCGTATTGGCGGGCCGTCACGTAGACGCTCAATTGATCCTCGGTGTATTCGCCCGTGCGGATCTGAAAGGCGTTGGTCCGGGTCTCGATGCTCAACCGCACCTGGGTGCGGCAATCCTCATCTAACGAGAGCGTGATCGACGGCTCGTAGTTGATGACCGTTCCTCCCGGCATGTCGATCACGCGCTCCAAGCCGGGGCTTATCCCCAGGGCCTCGGCGACGAGCTGGTTGTGGTTGCCCCGATACGTGAAATCGAAGCCGAACAGCAAATCGAGCGCTTCGCAATCCAACGGGCTGACGGAGAGCAGAAAGGGGGCTAATTCGAGCACCAACTTGTGTTGCTCCAAGGCCGAGTCGACGCTCGACGGATTGACTTGGCCGGAGCAGACCCGGCGGGTTTCCACCGTCGCCCAGCGGTAATGCCCCTGGTCTTTGTCTTCCTCGAGCACGAAATCCCGCTTGTCGCGGCAATAGAACTTCCGCATCGACGGATATTTCTTTTGCAGCCGCTCGAAGAAATGGAGCACCGTCTCGCGGCTGCTGGGGAGTTCCATCTCCGTGGCCAGATTCATGTTGACGTAGAAATCGTCGCTAACGGAACTGTAGCGATTCATAATGGATGTCCCCCCTGGCCATCGACGCCCGAACCGCCCCGCCGCGGCAGAACAATTGCGGGCTGAACCAATCAGTATAAAATGCACAGTCGAAACGTGTCAAAGCCGGGTTTGGGGCCATTTGAGGTCGTCGCGCAGCCGAGTACGACGAGATTTAGTCGTCGCGCGAGCTTGTAATCGTGGCGATTTCCGCTTTCGTCGCTTGCACTTACTGCTCTCAATCGGGTGCCCGTCGATCATTTGCGCCAAGCAAGAATGGACCTAGAATTGAGCAGCCAAATCTGCAACAATCTCCGCCCCAACATAGGATTCGAGAAAAAGGGGACCCATGCAGCTTGAGAATTGCTCCTTGGAACGGCGCTCCGACGGCGCGGTCATCGTGCGAGTCCACTCGCGTCGCACGGAGCCGGCGCCCCTGCCAGATGCCGTTTTCTCGTTTCGCGCCGGAGACCCGCAATACATCTATTGGGAGCGGCAATTCCGTCTTCGGCAAAGGGCAAGCGTTCCGGATTCGGACAATTAAGAGCCTATCCGAGATCCGCCTGAGCAAAGGGGACAGTCCCCGTTTTGCTCCGCGACTGCGCAAAAAGGGGACAGTCCCCGGCGGTTCTCGGATAGGCTCTGAATGCGATCTTCAGCGCAGCAAGCCGCGGCGGCCCGATGCGGCAATCAGTTCGAATTCTTCGAATATCCAATCGTGCAGATCGGCTGAGCTGGCAGCCCGCAATCCGCGGACGAGTTTCGGCAGGGCGGCGGTTGAGGAAGACGGCGGCGACAAAACTTTGGTCTGAACCGGCACCGTCGTTCCGGCGGCCGTTGCGGCTTTTGGTTTCGCCGGACCGATTGGAGCAAACGGACAGGTTGGCGAGAATAAGCCGTTCGCGGCGGTTTGGTTTTGAGCGCCCGCGGCGTTCCCACTGCCGGAGACCGAACTCGGAATTCCTGGACTCTGGCCCCCGGCCTCCGGCCCCAGCAGGGCAAAGCCCTGCCCGGGGGGCGCGGGATCGTCGCTGGGCAGTTGTTGCAGCAGTTGGGATCGGACAATGGCCCCATCCTGGCCCGTGATAACGCCGTCGCCATTCAGATCGAACAGCGGCGAATAATTGGCGGCGGTCGTGTCTTGCAGCAATCGCAAACGGACGCCGTTGCCATCCATGCCGGTGATGACTCCGTTCTGATCGGCGTCGCCCGGCAGGAGATTGAAACGGAAGTTGAAATCCCCGCCCGAAGTGCCATCGCCGGAAGGGAAGCTGCTCGTGCCGGTCGTCCACTCACCATCCAGCGGCGTGCCAAGTGTGTTGGCCACGGCCGCGGAACGAATATCCAACAGATATTTATCGGCTGTCAAAGGGGCGGCAAACGTCCACTGGGCCGTGCGCGTGCCATTGTCGTAGCTAAACGCCGCGCTCGCCAGCGAAGCCGGCGCTGGCAGATCGGGCGATCCGACCAGCGCCAGTCCCGCGGAATTGATATTCACATCTTGGCTGAAGACGACGGATAGTGTCGTGACGTCATTCCAAGGCAACGGCAGGAGTTGCCCGGCGCCGCCGGATATTCGATAGCCCAATTGAGCGTCGCCGAGCGCATTCGCCGCCAAATAAGCATAGAAGCTTTGGCTCCAATTGGAACCACCGCTGGCATACACCGCCGTGACCTGCGGCGCTGTGGTGTTGACGACGAAACTGGCCGAAGCGCCGGACGCCAACGGATCGCCGGCGAAATCGGCAATCCCCGAACCGCTGGCCGAAAGCGTCAGCGCATATGTGCCATTTGTCCCCGTGAGCGGGGTGAGATTGCCGAGAGTGAACGTCGCGTTGTCGGTCGTCGTCACCGTTTGCGACGAGGTGAGCAAATTCGGTCCGCCGTTGTCGGTCAGTGACAATGCCGACAACGACATGCCGCCGACCGGTTCGTTAAACACAATCTGCATCTGCGAGACGGCGCTGTTCCTCGGATTCGGGCTGACTGCCGTGATGCTGGCGCTCGGCGGAGCGGTCTCCACGACGGTATTGAGGAAATATTCGCCGGTCGTGGAATTCGTGGACAAGATGCGGACGCGATAGGTTCCGGCGGTTGAAATCTGCTGCCCGAGTGTCTGGTTGCCGGTCCCTTGTCCGGACGCGAGCAAGACGTCCGCTGGGCTATAGAGCTGGATCAGCGGGGCGAGGTTGTCCACGAACTGCGCCGAATTGCCGCCGGGAGTGTACGTTTGGAGATACAGCCCGCTGGCGGCCGGAAGATTAATCGAATACCAGTTCTCAGAATTCGAGGTGACGATATCCCCAAGCGCTCCCTTATCGGCGGAGATGTCTTGAGCTGCGGCAAAGCTCACATTATTGCCGATGCCGAAAGCCGCGTCGCGCGTGACGACGAGGCTATACGCCGCGCCCGGCGCTCCGGTGACCAACGCATAGTACGTACCTGGAGTAGGTGCGACGAAGTTTGCAATCGCTTCGTTGACATTGGCACCGGCGCCCGGCGAACTTCCCGCTGCCAGCGGATTGCCTTGCGAATCGAGCAGGGTCACGTGCACGGCCGCCGAACTCTGCGCCGCCACGGCGAGCGTCGACGATTGTCCGGCGGCCAAGCTGAAGGCGTAGTAGTCATTCGGAGACGAGGCGATGCTCGGCGCGATTTCGATGCTGCTGCCGCTCGTGACGATGGGGCTCAGACCCGATGTGTTAGGCACTACGAGCGGATCGGCGCCGGCCGTGTTCGAGTTCTTGACTCCCACCGTCGGGCCGGGGTTGCCGGGCGGCAAAAGGCTGTTGTTGAAGTTAAGGTAGTTGAAGAAAATGGTCCCGTCGGAATTCAGGATCGCCTCGAACGTGACTTGCCCCGTTTGCGGGCCGCCGACGAAGCTGACGTGCGACCATTCGATAACGAAACGGCTGCTGCCGCCGCCTGTCGATTCGAGCTTGTAATAGGCGGCGGATTGCGACGAGCCGCTGATCGTGATGTTGCCCCAGAGCGGCGCGATGGTCGTCGGAGCGGGCAAGGAGGACAGGTTCGTGTTGCTGCCGTTAACGCCTCCTCGCGACATCGTGATCACGCCATGCACGTTGACATCGATGGCGTTGTAGGTCGTACCGAAAAATGGAAAGGAGATTCCCGCTGGTGAAATCGGTCCCAGTGGAAAGGAGAGGTTGGCCGTCGGCGATGTAAAGCTGATGACCGTTCCCGTCGCGCTGATATCGTCGAACTGCGGCGCGACTGCTATGGCCGAGTATCCGAAGCTATTCGGGCCGACCAACACGCCGGCGGGGCCCACCACCGCGGCCCGTTGCGCCGTACCGACCAGCCCGACGAAACCGCCATCAATACTCTGAGCGGTGGCCAAAGTGTGGTTGCCCGCGCCGCTGACCGAGGACGCGAGCGTGGCATTCAAGACCACTTGAATCGCATAGTTTCCCGTCGTTCCGTTGGCGCCGCTGACCGTGAACGTGTACGTTCCCGCGACGTTAATTGGCACCGTCTGCAAGATGAGGGGGATACCGACCGACGCCGATGATGCCGACGTGTTGACGCCTGGCCCCGCCAGAGCAATCTGCGGCTGCAAGCCGGGTGCGGGCGTGACCACGATCGACAAGGTTTGTCCTGCCGCCACGGCCAGCGTGTAGGCAACGGTGTTGCCCGCGAACAGAACTGAGCCGTTTAGGCTGCTCTGATACACGAGCGAACCGGCCGGGCTCGTCTGGGTCAGTGGCGCGGGGAACGCCGTCGGGCCGCCATTGAGGAGCAAACTGCCGGAATAGGCCGGGCCAGGATTCCCGAACGTGTCGGTCACGGTGCCGGCCGCCATGCCGATCGACAGCGTGCCCGGATTGTTGATTCCCGAGAGCGTGTATTGCACCGTTTGAGAGTCGATCAATGCAAATCCCGCGACCGAACCTTGGTTCAGCGTCAAGTTCGATGCACCGATCGTCGCCGGTGCGTAGGCCTCGTTAAAATGAACGTTCACGCTGGTGAGCGGCAGAGCGACGATCGAATTATTCGCCGGCGTCGTCGCGTCGATCGCAATCGGCAGCACGTCGTAGCGGAATGTCCCGCTGAATGCCGTCAACGGGCTGTTGTCGGCCTGTCGCGTGAGCGTGCCGGCGGCGATCGACATGTTTTGCAGCCCCTGGGTTGTCACAGGGCTGGTGTTAAAGTGAAAGGTGATCGTCGTCGTGCTGGTCAAGGCGAACGAGTCGGCGGCAACACCATTGACCGTAAGATCGCTGGCCACGATGCCTGAGGTTGCGTAAGGGCTGCTGAAAGTAATTGCAAAATCGGTCGGAGCGGTCGCGACCGCCGAGCCGGCGGCCGGATTTGTCATGGCGACATGAAATGTGCCAACCAGGTCATTCACCAAGGGCACAGCTTTCGGAGTGCCTAGCCCTGCGACTAGGTCATAGCCCGGTCCGGCCGCGAAGCCGTTGTTGCCCGTGATGATGTCGTTGAAATCGTTGCTCGAAAGTGTGTAGATCGTGGGCAGCGTTTGCGTTGGGCCGTCGAGCGGCGCCACTCCGATCGACACCCGGTCCTGATCGGCGATCGCGATCAAGGTTCCCCAAGCGGGCGCGGAAAGGCTGGTCCCGCCGACCTTCACCCACGGGTCGGTTGTGCCGAAATCGTAACTGTCGTAGATCGAGACCCCAGTCGTCGGATTGGCGTCGAAAGCGACGTCGGGAATCGTGCGGTTGGTGCCGCTAAATTGAGTGACGACACCATTCTGGTAGCTCGGCTGCGGCTCGAGGGTGCTGATTCCTCCGCCGCTGCCGCTCCAGCCGGATTCGCCGATGCCGCCGTCGCCAGGTTGGGGCACGCGATTGCCATTCGCATCGACACTGAGCGTCGTACCCCCCACGGCCAACACATTCGGGGAAAAAGCCGGATAAAAGCCTGGCTCGCCGCTATCGCCCGTCGATGCGACAAACGTCACGCCCGGATGTCCGCTCGGAGTAGTGAACGTGCTGTCGGTCGTGGTGTCGTTGGAGAATTCGTCGTAGCCAAAACTCATCGAGACGACGACGACGCCAGTCTGCTGCCGAGCCGTGTTCACGGCCGTCAACAGATCGCCAGCGCCGGAGGAATTCGCCTCGACCAATAGGATATTCGCGCCCGGCGCGAGCGCGTGGACCAATTCCACGTCGAGCGAGATTTCCAACTCCCATGAGCTGCCGCCTGGACCATTTGGATCGATTCCGGGAAGATTCGTCGTGCTGCCGGTCTGCGACATGATCGTGAACGCTGTCGCCGGTGGGTCAGCTAGCCCGAATTGCTGGTCGAACGCCTGGAGATCCGTACGAACGTTCGGATCGTTGTAGGCATCCACAATGGCGATCGTCTCGCCGGTGCCATCCGCCGCGGTAGCGGTCCCCGGCAGCGTGAGCTGGTCGAAACCGTAGGCGTGCCGGATCTGGGTTGGCGACAAGCCGGTGGGACTCGGGGAACTCAACGGCGCTGCATTGCCGGCCGGCCGATACAAAACGAAACTCGGGCGGACGATCGAACTAACTCCGCCGCCGGTTGGCACCACGCTCGATCCGGGTGCAACAGAAACGGCCGGCGCCTTAGCCGGCGCGAGCACTGCCCCCGGAGTAGCCGGCGCGTGCGCGGTGGCAGAGACCAATCGCCCGAATGTCATCGCATGAGCGGCCAACATCCACCGCGATTCGAGTTGCTCGAAGGCAACGCTCGCGCGATCGCCGCGCTTCACATCTCGGCGGGAAGCCGAAATTCGATTCCGACGCGGCGAGCGGCGCCCGCGGTTTTCTGGGTCGGGAAATCTCATTAAGTCGCAAACCGCTCAAGGGACTGTTGGGAACCCGCCGCACCGGGCTCCCTACCTAATAGGCCACATGCACGACGGCCGGCGGAAGCGCAGGCCGATCGCCGAAACGATCCCCGTCGCTGTCGGATGGGGCGCGCCTTCCCTAGACTCGACCGCTCGAAGTGCCGCTTGGTCGAACAGGGGCAGTCCCTTGACTTTACATCATTTCAGACTAACCCGACCGAACATGGCGGTCAAGCAATATGCGTCCGACCGTCCAACCCCAAGACCGTGGCAATTTGCGCCATCGCGTCGATCACAAACTGAACATGTTCGTCCAAATCGACCCCCAAATCCGCCGCGCCGCGGACGATATCATCGCGGTTCACCGCCGCGGCAAACCCCTTGGCCTTCATCTTCTTGCGGACGCTCGACGCTTTCATCCCGATGATTCCCTCGGGCCGAACCATTGCCGCGGCCGTGCAAAAGCCGGCCAATTCGTCGCACGCATAGAGCGCCTTGTCCAACCGCGACACCCGCGGACAATCCGGCAGATAATCGGCGTGCGACTTGATCGCATAAATCACAGGATCCGGATATCCGCGCTCGGCAAGGATCGCTGCGCCCTTCAGCGGATGATCCGGAGGATTCGGCCAGCGTTCGTAATCGAAATCGTGCAGCAGACCCGTGATCCCCCATACGTTTTCGTCCTCGCCGAACTTTCGGGCATAGGCCCGCACCGCCGCTTCGACCGCCAGCATGTGCTTCCGCAAGCTGTCGCTCTGCGTATACTCGCAGACCAAAGCATAGGCATCGTCTCGATTCATGCTCGACCTTTCTCCTCGTTCATCGGTTCAACTGTTCGCTGCGTCACGCACATCCTCCGGTTGGCAAGCGAACCGGCTAACGAGAGCTTCCACGCTAACGCTCTCATACGTCCGACCATCCAACCCATGCTACGGCTCCGCGGCAAACGCGACAAATCGAGCATTATCTAACTGACTAGGAATGTCGCCGTTGACATGTCATCTGGCGGCGGAATCGTCGTCGTCGTCCACTTCCATCGGGATCGCCGGCGGGGAGGTCAAGGAAACCGGGCAATGGGCGTGTTCGAGCAGATAGTCGAGCCATGGAAAGCGGGCGCGGCTGATTGAATCGACCCATTGCTCCGGCAAGGGGGCGACAACCAGATCGTATTGCCCGTCGCGGGCCAGCTTGGCGATTTCGGGGCCCGTTTCGCCCTTCACGACCGCGATGCTCAAAGCGCGCCCGAGCTGTTTCGCGCGGGCTTCGTCGAAGCGGATGGCGTGCTCGACTTCTTCGGCTTTGAGACCTGAAGCGGGGACGATTGCCAGCCCGAGCGTCACTTGCGGATCGAGCATCGTAAGGACCGACTGGAAAAGATCGTGGCTGATCGAGGTGCCATCGTGGACGAGGAGCACCCGATTCACGCCGATCCCCGCGGCGCGCAGCTCGGCAACCGAGCGGGCCTGCCGCTCGCTGATTTTCGGGATGCGGTTGCCGCCGGCCAGATCGAGGTGTACCTCGCGATCGTGGCTGACGATCCGCACCGTGAGCGGCTTGGGGTTTCCCTCGCAGACGTTGAACCAGTAGAGGGCGATCTGATCGAGCTGCTCATCGGCCGTGTTCTTATTCGATACGCCCATGATCAACTCCTGCACCTCGAGCGTTTTGGCCGTGTTGATCACGGCGAACAGCGGGCTGTTCGTGGGAACGATGAGCGGCGTCACCTCCTTGCCGCTCTTTTCGGCCCGCGTGACGACGGCCGTCATGAGCTGCTGATCGTAGGTGTCGAGGTCCTGGTCTGGCGGTCGCTGAGTGGCGACGCCGGGCTCGACCTTGGCCGTCATGACAACGACCGAGGTCGTCGTCGGATCGGATTCGGCCAGCGCCTTTTCGAGCATGAATAGATTGTTCGGCGAGCGTATCGCGACCAACTTGCGATAAGGTTTCTTGTCGAGGCCCAACCCAGTAAGCGAAACTTGCGGCGCGGTTTGCTGGCGGAATTGCTCTTGGTGGACGTGATGCTCTCCCTTGCGTCGCCGCTCATGGGCCTTTTCCGTGAGGATGAAGACGGCCAGGAAGCCAGCCGTAAAGCCCATGCCCCAGGTGGTGGCCGTGGTCTTCGTGAGCAAGTTCGTGATGGCCGCGATGAACAGCACGAGAAAAATGAGCGCCAAGCCGATCGGGAATTCATACTTGCCGAGGCGGATATTGAGCGGCACCTTGAAATCGCGGTGCGTGTGGTCGCGGAACCGCAGAACGACCATCGCCAGGGCTTTGAACACGAAGCTCCACACGACGCCGAACGCA
>DASZFO010000219.1 GCA_035939775.1 Pirellulales bacterium
CTGGCTAGTGCCTGAAATCGCTTTTCGCGCCGATTTAGACGCCCAGAATTTTGGCCGTCACCAGCCAATTAAGTTCGCCCTTGCCCTGAGCGATTTCGCGGTCGAATTCGATCGCGGCCACCGCTCCTTTGGCAAAGCGGATCGTGGCTGTACAATCGCCGACGAGCGCGGCGGTCAATTCACTAACATCCGGAGCGTGACCAACCCAGGCGATTGCTTCATCCGTTTGTCCGGCGCTCCAGTCGATCAACTGCTTAAGTTCGGCGCCAGGGCGCAATTCATCCAATTCCACAAGTTGCGCTGGATCGGATAGATGATTGACGATTAGTTCTGCCGTTTGCCGGCAGCGGATGAGCGGGCTGGTGGCAATCCGCGTTGGCCGGAACCCGCCGACAGTGAGCCGCGCCATCATCCGGCCGAAGCGCTTCTTGCCATCGCCGGTTAGTGGCCGCAAATCGTCGTCCGGAAAGCGCTCGACGTCGCGCACCTCGGCCCAAGCATGGCGAACGATGTAGAGCAGCATCTTCTCACCTCACGCGCCAGAGCAGTCCGTCGTCGATGCCTAATTCCGACTGAAGCGCGCTAATCTGGTGCTTGAATCGCTTGGCGTCGGTCGGATAGCCGGCGGTGGGACGCAATTCCGGCATCCGCTGGCACCAGAAGCGATTGAACGCCAGCATGGCCGCCTCGCGGAGATACTTGCAGGCCATCGACGCCAGCGCTACCGGCAAGAAACTCTCGCACCCAATGCGAAAGCGGACCTCAACGCGAGCTGCTTCCGGTCCCCAGGCATAGGCGCTCTCGATCGGCCCCTCGTCCCGGACCTCGACCAGCCGCTCGCAAAACTGCTGCTGCAATAGTCGGCCGTAGCGATTCCGCCCACCATGCTTGTCGCACAAGATTCGTATCGGCAGCACTGCGAGCCGGTCCATCGCGCGACCAATCAGTTCGAGCGTCAATCGCGAAAGGACCTCGGCCTTGTTGCCGTGCCGTTCCACCAGCTCGTTGAATTCCTCGGGAAAAATGGCTTTGCTGGCAACACTCACTAATCGCACTCCCGCCGTCGCGCAGCCCGAATCAATTGCGGCGACAAGCGGACCAAAGTCGGCGAGATCGGCCGCCAGTGGCAATTCGGCGTTAAATCCAAGATGCCACGGGACAGACTCCAAACGCGCGGCGGCGTCTTTGTCGAGCGTCTGCCAAAGGCCTCGCCAGTCGGTAGGCATCACGTCGATCAGCGCGAGCGCAGCCAACATCCCGCGCTCGAGCGCCGCCAGTCCTTGACCGGGGCTGTAAAGCGCTTTCGAATCGGCCCAGGCCACGCGCGCCGCGTGAGCATCGCGCGGCGAAACGCAGACCACGTCGCCGAGCGAATCATAAAGCCGATCGTCGTCGATCCGATCGTCGATTTCCCAGGTCGTGGCCGAGATCACCAGCGGCCCGAGATTGGGAGCGTAGCCCGCTTCGTCGGTGCCGATGAGGTAATGCATTCAATCGAATTCCAGATAACCGAAACCCTCGGGACGGATTCCGATTGTCGCCGGTTGCGACCAGCTTTGGAAGCCGACACCGGGAATTATCCGTTGAATGTTGGCGGTCCAGGGCTGCCGCCGGTTGGTCGGAGGCCGATCGACGAGTTCGCTCCAGGGAATGGCCGCTTCAGCGGTCCAGGCGCCATCGGCCGTCGCCGCGGCGACAAAGAGATTTGGACGCCAACTGGCGCTGCCCCAACAGTTCGTATTCACCCAGCCACGGTGATCGATCGAAATCCGATACCATGTGGCATAATCCCGATCGGGCGAGAGCAGCAAGTCGATCCGGTCGCGGCGGCCAAGATCGGCGTTTCGCGGCCGAACTCCGTCGGCGGGAGGATACTCGGTCTCGGCCGCTTCTCGGCAGCGGACCGCCAAATAGAGAAACTGCTGATCGTAGGCCATCATCGCCGAGGCAGGCCAATCGGCATCGTCATGTATGGCGCTATGGAGTTCGACCGGCTGAGCTTTTTGCCAAACCGCATCGTCAAGAATTCCATCCAGCCGCGGCCGCGTTACTGCCGGTGCGCATTTCCAGACGCTTTTCGGCGGCATGCCGCGATTCTGCGCGAGGCAGTACTCTCCTTCGGCACATATCCACCAGGCGTCGTGCGGGCCGAAGCGCGCATTTGACAGGCAACGCTCGGCGTCGCGCGCCAGACCGAGCTTTCGGTATGCGGCGGCAAGCGGGAATCGAACCGCCGGCTCGGCAAAAAGTGCGGGATCAGCCCGCTCGATCTGGCGACCCAGTTCTACCGCCAGCTCGGCCGCTGCATCCTTGCGGAATGGATCGCTGCCGGCGGCGGGTGGCACCGTATGCGAGGTCGATTCCGCAGCGGCGCTGATCGGACCGCCGTTCGGAGCTTCGACCGCGGTCGCAAGTTTCACTTCCGATTTCGCTCGTGAGTCGATCGGCAGATTTGCCACCGCTGGCAAGACGGCCGTAAGATTCGGCAACTTCGCCGCGCCGGTTCGATCGGCCGCGACTGTCGAAGTGTAGTATTGCAGGAGCCAAAGCCGGGCCGAGGGCGTTAGCGGATGGTGCGGGTATTGCGTGCTCAGCAATTCCATGGCCTGCTCGGCGGCCTCCCATTGGCCCGTGTGATACGATTGCCAGCCGAGTTGAAAGAGGAGTTCGCCGGCGCTCGATTCGTCGAGATTCGCCGTGAGCGGGCCAATCTGAGCGAGCCAGCGATTCGACGAATCGGTTGAGTGTTTGAGGATCGCTTGCAGATTGTGGCGTTGAGTGGCGGTGCGGCGCAAGGCATCGATCGCCTCGCCAGTCGGTTCGGCGAGCATTCGCCGCGCTCCGCCGCCCGGCTGCAAATTGAGACCGACAAAGAGATCGCCGGTCCGCGAACTCGATCGTTCGTCGGTCCGCAACTGGCGAAAACTGACGGCCTCGGGGGCCGACGAGAACTCGTCGAACAACACCCCGCGCGGCGCGGATGTCGCTTCGGCCAGCGAGCAGGCGAGCCGCGGGGCGAGTTGGCTGCTGGTGATATTGATCGCACTCGATTGACCCGCCGACACGACCGCATATACGCGTTTGACGTGCCATGCATCGGAGTTTCCGGTCCCCTCTCCCTTTGGGAGAGGGTTAGGGTGAGGGGAAGCAGCGATTGACGGCGCTTCGCCCTCACCCCGGCCCTCTCCCAGAGGGAGAGGGAGATTTGCGGCTACGCCGTACTTTTGGTCAGCGGCGTGGTCGATCGCTTGTAGTGTGACGCGCTGAAGAAGTTGGCGAACCGAATCGGTGTGTTCATCGACATCGGATACGACGACGACCTCCGGGCGCCAAGTTCGGATTTGGCGAACCAATCGCGCTTCGAGTTGATCCAGCCCCTTGCCGCCAGCGATCTGGTCCCAAACGGCGGTCGTTTTTTCCACTGCGATATCCAGTCCGCGCTGCCGCAGCGGAAATCTCGATTCGGAGTTCACACCTTGGGCGCCGAGCATGACGAGCGCTTCGTTGGCTCGCGCGGCAAGCGTCGCGTCGTTGCGCGAAGGCGATTCCAAGTCCCGGCGATTGAGCAGCTCGACGGCGCTCAAATAGCCGTCACTCGCCGACGCCTTCGCGAACAATTCCAGCGGCACGTCCCCGGCTTCGCTGAAAATTCCCAACAGCGCGAGATGATCTCCCCCGGCGCGTTGCCGACGCCAAGTCTGCCCGCCATCATCGGTGGCCAGAATCGTCCCAAGCGCGCCGACTGCCCAGCCATGATCGTCGTCTACAAAACAAAGCGAATTGATCGGCAACATTTGCCTGGTCGATTGCACATTCCACGACTTGCCGTCATCGTCGGAATGAAAAACGACCGAGCCGGGCGAACCGGCGATCCATACTTTGGCGCCACGAACAGCAAGGCCAGTGAAATTGAAACCGAGCTGCTGCTCGCCGATTGACAATTCAACTTGGCCAACTGGCCGACCGTCTCGCCTTTCCGATCGTTCGTCGTTCCGATAAACCTGCCCGTCATCACCAACGATCCACTCGATATCGGGGCCCGACAGCTTCAATCGTCGCGATGGAACATATCTCGGACCAGCGAACTCGCCTTGATCGATGTTAAACAGCGATTTCGCCTGTCTTGCGTCGAGCAGGCCGACTTTGCCTTCGACCGAAAGGATTTTCCCAATTCCTGCTGAAGTGAAATCACATCCGGAAATGTCTTCGCCTCCCTCATAGTTCGGTGGAGCGTTGATCGGCGTCCACTCGCGGCCATGATTCTCAGTGCAAAATATGCCCCCGGGGTACAATACGGACGGTGCTCCGATCGCCCAACCGTGCGCTGAATCTTGAAACTTGATGCAATGGATTCTGGGCATAAGCAGTTTTTCAAGCTGCTTCCAATGTTGCCCGCCATCGGTCGTGCGCAGAATTGCACCTGTCGAAACCAGCATGTAGGGGAGCGTGGATCCGCCCGCGGCCCAGCCGTTTTCGGCATCAACGAATTGCACCGATTCCAAGCGGCAATCAACGCCGGATGACTGCTGCTCCCAATGCCCCCCGCCATCCGCCGTGTGCCAGACGACGCCCCAGTCGCCCACTGCCCAGCCCCGTTTCGCATCAATAAATGTCACGTCGTTGATGCAGGCGTCCGGCCGGGCGACGAGACCGATCGGATTGCCCGGCGGCGGGTCGGGCGGACTATCGGCGGGGACCGCCGGCTCAGCCGTTGCACGGCTGGCAATGAGCGCGAGCGTCAGGGCCGCGATCCAAAGAATTTTGGTCAGCGAAATCAGACTTCGCCCTTCGGCAACACGGCATTGTAGTCGTCCGTGACCAGACATGAAGGTTTCACCTTATGCAAGGGATGACCCGCTGGTTATAGTCGGAGGCGCGAATTCTAGCCGATTTATCGGTAGAAGCCCTAGATGAGTGTTTGAACTGAAGAATCCGACGCTCGCAGCATCGGCCACGTGGGCGACGCTGCCAGCGTCGGCAACCAATCGGAATGCCTGGCGATGTGGAATGAAATCCTCCTCTGCACGACGGCCCTGTTAGCCGGGATGGTGAATTCCGTGGCTGGCGGCGGCACGTTGCTGACGTTCCCCGCGCTCATGGCGGCGCTCGCTGCCTCGCCGAGTTCCGCCGTGCTCGCAAAGGGGGTCGGAGTACTGGCCAATGGCACCAGCACGGTCGCACTTTTGCCCGGATCGGCGGTAGCCGCTTGGGAATATCGGGGTGAGTTCCGTAAGGCCGGTCGGTGGTTTCTATTGCTTTTGGCGCCGAGCGTCGTCGGCAGCCTGACTGGAGTGCTGCTGGTCACGCGATTGCCAAAGGAGACCTTCGAGGCGCTCGTTCCGTGGTTGATTCTGTTTGCCGCGATCCTGTTCGCGCTTCAACCGCGGATCACCCGCTGGATCAAGGTCGGCGTACCACACGAGCGCCCTACCTGGCCACGGCTGGCGGGGATCCTCGCGTTCCAATTGCTCGTCGCGTTATACGGCGGTTATTTCGGCGCGGGGATAGGCATCCTGATGCTGAGCGCGCTGGCACTGATGGGGCTAGCCGATATTCATGTGATGAACGGCGTTAAGAATGTGTTGGCCACTTCGATCAACGCAGTCGCAGCCGCAGTATTCGTCATCGGCAACGTCGTCGATTGGCGACTCTGCTTGCCGATGATGGCGGCAACCATCGTGGGCGGATTCCTCGGCTCGCGAATCGCGCAGCGCTCTAATCGGGCAATCGTCCGCCGAGTGGTCGTGGCGATCGGTTTTTCGCTAGCCGCGTATTACTTCTACCGCCAGTTTCGCGGATAGATCGAACTCACAGCTTGCTATCGTCGATCGCCGCACCGTCGGAACGGTTGCACAAGTTAGCCAGCGTTTGCAGATCGATCGAGAAATTGAGCACCATCGTGTGGGCATCACAAAACGAAACACAGAACCCGCTGGAATGCGGGCTGCCGAAATTCCAGTTCGATTTGACAGCAATGGTATCCATCTTGGGTGGATTCGTGTTCGAGGCAGCCGTCGTCGATGGATTGAAGACGAACCGATTCACGTCAGCGTCGAAACCACAATCCCAGCCATCGTTGTCGCCGCCATAGTTGTTGGCGCCGGTGTCGAGGCCGCTATCATAGTCGTCGGAGCTAAGGTATTTCTCTCCCACTAGGAGAGTGACGCTCGCGCCGTCGGTGATATGAGCCATCTTAATCGTGCTGCGGCAATAGCAAACGCCGGATGTCGCCGCCGGCCAAAAACTCGTAGCTGCCGAATCCCCCTGGGAAAGCGTCGACGGGCCCGCGAACGCTTGCATTGGATAATTGTCGCCTCCATTTGCCGCGTAATCGGTCTTTCCTGCTAAGGGAAGCTGCGACGAAGTAATCGTGGCTGTCAATCCTCCAACCGTGAAACCTGAATCGGTATATGGCCGCGCGGCGAGGCTTCGGCGGCTTGGGCAAGTGAACATTACGAGCGGCGTCGCCGCCGCCTTGGCCACCGCAATTGCCTTAGTCGCGTCACTGGTCCCACTGCCAGCGCTCCAAAGAGGCTGTTGTTCGAGGAACGGCAGGAGGTTGTAAAAGAACCCGCCGGGTTGCTTCACGTCATGCCCACGGTCCGGATCGCCAATCCACGAGTATCCCCACCCACCGGCCGGCAGAAAACCATACTGGGCCTCGTGGTTCAAACTCGCCTTTCCCAGATTCTGTAGGTTATTGAGACATTGAGTCCGCCGCGCAGCTTCACGCGCGGCATTCACCGCCGGCAACAACAGTGAGATCAGAATGCCGATGATCGTGATCACCACTAGCAATTCGACCAATGTAAAACCGGCCGCAAAGCGGCGGCCTGCCACGGGACGCAAGTAAATTCGTTTCATGGAGATGCTCCTCTGGCCGACCCCTGCCTCTTCAATCGAGCAATCCAGATCAATCTGAGGATCAACGCCCGGATTCTCGAACCGCCTTGCACAACTGGATTCTATGCCAAAGCCAATCGGCATTGCAACTGAAATCTTATGCCCGGCCGAATTCTTCGCGATCGCGATCGGGCGGTTGCCGCTGATTGAGTCAGGCGAGGGCGCCTGACCTACGACTGTGGCGCATCCAGTTCGGCATGGACCCGCTGCCACGCATTTTGGACGACCTGCTCTGCCGCGGCGGAGATTAGCGGGCGGCTAATGGTAGCGACTAGACCCTTGAGTTCGACAATGCTCGCCGACCAAGTGAGCTGGCTCCCGGCTGGCGTAGGGACGATTTGCAGGTCACTCGCCACTAGAATCTGGGCGCCGATCCCGGCGGCCGCCGCGGTCATCGTCGCCGATTCGGGCGGGCGGGTGTCAACGAGCGAAATCGTCAACCTCAGCGTGCCGCGAAGAAACGAGAAGCCCGGCCGAACGACGCACTGCAGCGTTCGCTCGTCGATTTGCTCGGATGAGACCAAATCTGGAATCGTCTTGGAAAGCTGGCCGAGATCGGTGAGCGCGGCGAATAATCGCTTTGGCGGCACCGAAAACATTTCCGTGCCGCCGAATGTGAGTGGAGACGCGGGCATTTCTAGATCTTATCAGGCCAGCAGAATAGCCGCACGGTGTTGCCGTCCGGATCGTGGGTCACGACCGCCCGAAAGCCCTCGGGATCGCGCTCGGGGCGCGAAACGCGCGAGCCGGCCCGCGTGAGCCGATCGGTCACCGCCTCCAGGCTATCCACTTCAAAGCCGAGGCTCCAGCGGGCGCTCGCCGGTCCGGGGCTGCGGCGAGAGATCAGGGCCAGCCGCGTTTCGCCGGCTTCCAGCAGGGCATATCCCTCTTCAACGACGCGGACCATCACGCGCAGGCCCAACGCCTCGCGATACCAGCGGACGCTGTTCTCCCACTGGGCCGTTCGTAGCTCGATGCAGTACAAACCCGGACTTCGGATGGTCATGCCAATCGTCCCGCCTGGTGACAAACTCCGCATCCCACCTTACGCGGTCAATTCGATTTGTGATCGTTCGTGGTCGATCGCTTGCAGTCGCCGCGGATGGACGAATCGATTAACCCGGAGCCAGCGGCGACGGATCGTGCCCCAAGCATGCAGACCAATCAGGCCCCGTGAACCCGCACCCGCCGCAAACCCACCACAGTGAATGAGAAAACGTAGGTTTTTTTCGACACTCCGGCCGGTGGTTTTTCTCGGAAATCCGCCCAATTCAAGCTGACATTGACCCCCCAGCGGCTTTCACTAAAATGTTGCGATTCTTGAGGTTAATGCGAGTAGAGGGCGATGACGAGCGACTCCCCACAGGCTGACCACGGCGATACGCATGCGATGCTCGTCGCGGCCCGCCGCGAGAAGATCCGGCGGCTGGAAGGTTTTGGGATCGACCCCTGGGGAAGCCGATTCGACGGCCATCAGTCCATCGGCGAGATTCGGCGGCGGGAGTCGGAAATCGTGGTCTCGCCCCCGCCCCCCGGCACGGAAGGCCGGCAAGGCGAGCAGCACGGCCCGCGAGTCCGCGCCGCCGGCCGGATCGTCTTGATGCGCGATACGGGGAAGCTGATCTTCCTCGATATTCGCGATTGGTCGGGACAGGTCCAACTCTATATCGGCAAGAAGCAAGTCGGCGACGCCAACTGGGCCGTCGCGCAATGCTTCGATCTTGGCGACATTATCGGCGTGGACGGCGAACTCAAGCATACGCAAAAGGGCGAACTTACGATCTTTGCCGACGGCTTGCACTTTCTGACCAAGTCGCTTGAGCCGCCCCCCGACAAGCATCATGGCTTGACCGATCCCGAATTGCGGCAGCGGATGCGATACCTCGACCTGATTCATGGGGAAGGGGTGCTCCGGCGGTTCTTGGACCGCACTAAGATCGTGCAGTCGATCCGCAAGACGCTCACGGGAGAGGGCTTCGTCGAGATCGAAGGTCCGACGCTGCATTCGATCGCCGGCGGCGCGGCGGCGCGCCCCTTTATCACGCACCACAACGCGCTCGATCTCAAGCTCTATCTGCGGATTGCCCTGGAATTGCACCTCAAGCGGTTGATGGTCGGCGGCATGGAGCGGGTTTATGAACTCGGCCGAGTTTACCGGAACGAAGGGATCAGCCCGCGGCACAATCCCGAGTTCACTATGCTCGAGTTGTATCAGGCCTACGGCGACTACCGCTCGATGATGGACCTGACCGAACGGGTAATTGTCGAAGCGATTCGCGCGACCGGGCAAGCGCTGAAACTCCCCTGGGGCGAGAAAACGATCGACTTCACGCCCCCCTTCGCCCGCCGGACATACGACGAGCTTTTTGCGGACGTCACCGGAGTCGCCGCGAGCGATCAGGCCGCCGTGCGCGCGCTGGCCGAGCAGATCGGATTCAACACCGCCGACAAGCATCCGGACGTGATCAAGAGTGAAGTCTTCGAGGAGCGGGTCGAAGACCAGCTTTCGGGTCCGATATTCGTCATGGACTATCCGGCCAGCATCTGCCCGCTCACGAAACGCAAGCGCGACAATCCGGCGGTCGCCGAGCGGTTCGAGCTGTACGTGCAAGGGATGGAAATCGCCAATGCCTATACGGAACTGAACGATCCCGACTTGCAAGAACACCTTTTCCGAACGCAGTTGCAGGGGCTGGCGGCGGAAGAGTCGATGGCCAAGATGGACCACGATTTCGTCCGCGCCCTCCGCCACGGCATGCCGCCAGCCGGTGGGCTGGGCATCGGCATCGACCGCCTGATCATGCTGCTCACCAACTCGCAGACGATTCGAGATGTGATCCTGTTCCCGTTGCTGCGGCCGGAGACGTAAAGCTCATGTACAAATTCCTGCTTTGCTGGCGGTATCTGCGCACTCGATACATCGCCTTGGCGTCGATCGTCAGCGTGATGCTCGGCGTGGCCACGATGATCGTGGTCAACAGCGTCATGGCCGGCTTTACCCATGAGATGCGCAACCGCATCCACGGAATCCTTTCGGACGTCGTGTTCGAGCACTACGGTTTGGAGGGCTTCCCTGACGCCGATTGGCACATGCAGCGGATTCAAGCGATTGCCGGCGACTCGATCGAAGGGATGACCCCGACCGTCCATGTGCCGGCCATGCTCAGCTTCCAATTTGGCGGGCAATACAGCACGCGGCAGATCATGTTCATCGGCATCGACGAGCGAACGCATTCCCAGGTGAGTGATTTCGGCAAATACCTCCAACATCCGCTCAACCGGCAGCAGCTTTCGTTCGATCTGCGCGACGGCGGCTACGACACGCGCGATCATCAAATGGGGCCGGAAGCGCCGCTACGGACCGACATGGAAACAGCCGGATGGAAATGGCGGCAATATCGGCTCGATCAGCAGCGGCGGTGGGAGGAGCTTGCGCGCCCGAGAGGAGAGGCGACGAAGACTCCAATCAATCCATTCGAGACGGCCGACGGTTCGGGCAAGTCCACTGTGCCGCCGGAACAACTTGGGCCGCAAGAATCGAATCGCGCATCCAGCGATATCTCAACGGCCGTCTCGCCGATTGATCCATTTCGGAAGGCCCACTCGCAAGAGTCCGACAAGCGACCCGATCCGGCCGGCGAGCAATTCACGGGCATCATCATGGGCATCGCGCTGGCGAGCGTGCGCGAGAAAGACGGGGCCGATCATTTTCTCCTGCTGCCGGGCGATGATGTCATCGTGACCTTTCCCAATGCGGGCGTTCCGCCCAAGGTGATCCATAGCAGCTTCACGGTCGTCGATTTCTACGAAAGCAAGATGAGCGAATACGACGGCAGCTTCGTCTTCGTGCCGATCCGCAAGCTGCAAGAGCTGCGCGGAATGATCGATCCGCAGACCGGAGTGGCGAACGTCTCATCGATCCAGATCAAGCTCAAGCCGGGCGCCGACGCCGACGCGGTGCGCGACAAGCTGCGCGCCGCATTTCCCGGTTATCTCATTTCCACGTGGCAAGACAAGCAAGGCCCGCTCTTGGCGGCCGTGCAGATGGAAAGCGCCGTGCTCAATATCCTGTTGTTCATGATCATCGCGGTGGCGGGCTTCGGCATCCTGGCGACCTTCTTCATGATCGTCGTCGAGAAGACCCGCGACATCGGCATCATGAAATCGCTCGGGGCGTCGGCTCGCGGCATTTTGGGCATCTTTCTGGCCTATGGGCTGTCGCTGGGGATCGTCGGCTCAGGAGTTGGCTGCGTGATTGGACTGCTGTTCGTGCGGTACATCAACACGATTCGCAGCGCGCTGGAGGCGATCACCGGACAGAAAGTGTTCGACCCGTCGATCTATTATTTTTACAAGATTCCGACCATCGTCGACCCGTTCACGGTCGGCTGGATCGTGGTCGGTGCATTGTTGATCGCCGTATTGGCCAGCGTGTTGCCGGCCCTGCGCGCGGCGACGCTGCACCCCGTGGAGGCCTTGCGCTATGAGTGAGTATCTGCGGCTGCGAGCGATTGAAACTGCCCGTCGCCCGCCATCGAGCGGCGGGCCCCACGTTGCTCTAGAATCGTTCCAAGTGGGAGATGCGGCGGCGGCCATTGACCCGGTTATCCCACGTCCGCTCGCTCCGGCCGAACTGGCCGCGATTTCCCTCAAGAAAAACTACCGCAAGGGACCAGTCGAGATTCCGGTGCTCGCGGGGGTCGATCTTGAAGTTCGCTCTGGGGAGTTTCTGGCGATTATCGGTCAAAGCGGTTCCGGCAAAAGCACCCTCTTGCACCTGCTCGGCACGCTCGATGCGCCGACTTCCGGCGAAGTCCATTTCGACGGCCAGCGAATCGACAATCTTCCCGCCGCTCAGCGCGATCGGCTGCGCAATACTTGCTTCGGAATGATCTTCCAGTTTTATCACCTCCTGCCGGAATTAACGACGCTCGAAAACGTCCTCTCGCCGTTGATGATCCGTCACGGAATCTGGAGCTACCGACGCCGACGCCGGGAGCACGTTCAGGCCGCCCGCGAGCTGCTGGAACTCGTGGGGCTTTCGCATCGGCTCAAGCACCGTCCGCGTGAACTGTCCGGTGGCGAGATGCAGCGCGCAGCGATCGCGCGAGCGCTCATTTCCGGTCCGAAGGTCCTGTTGGCCGACGAGCCTACCGGCAATTTAGACGTGGAAACCGGCAAAGAAATCCTGAGAATCTTGCGAACCTTGAACCGCACTCAGAACCTCTCTATAGTCATGGTGACGCATGACACGGCCATCGCCGCCGAAGCTGATCGCGTTGTCCGACTCGCCGCCGGGCGGGTCGAAAGCCTATAATTTGCTCATGCAAATCTACATCAGCGGCAAGCTGGTCGACCGCGAGAACGCCAAAATCAGCGTTTTCGATCACGGTCTCTTATACGGCGACGGCGTCTTCGAGGGGATGCGAAGCTATTCTGGCAAGGTCTTTCGGCTCGACCAGCACCTCGATCGGCTCTGGAACTCCGCCCGCGCCATCTGGCTCGAAATCCCCATCGGTCGCGAGGCGATGTCGAAAGCGGTGAACGATACGCTCGCCATGAACAAGATTCGCGACGGCTACATTCGACTGATTGTTACCCGCGGGGCAGGCACGCTGGGACTCGATCCCAATCGGACCAGCGATCCGCAGGTGATCGTCATCACCGATCACGTCACGCTCTATCCCGAGGAGTTCTATCGCAACGGCTTGGAGATCGTCACGGCGAGCACCACCCGAAATCATCCCGCTGCGCTCAGCCCGCGGATCAAATCGCTCAACTATTTGAACAACATCCTGGCGAAGATCGAGGGGTTGAAAGCCGGCTGCATCGAAGCCCTGATGCTCAACCACAAAGGGGAAGTGGCCGAGTGCACCGGCGATAACATCTTCCTCGTCCGCGGCGGCGTCCTCCTCACCCCTCCGCTCGATGCCGGCATTCTCGAAGGGATCACCCGCGACGCCGTGATCGAATTGGCCCGCGAGACCGGCCGCCAGGTGCGCGAAGTCCCGCTGCTGCGGCACGATGTCTATATCGCGGAGGAATGCTTCCTGACCGGCTCGGCCGCCGAAATCATCCCGGTCGTAAAACTCGACGACCGTCGCATCGGCGACGGCAAGCCAGGCCCCATTACGCGGGATCTAATCGAGCGATTCCGTACACTGACGCGGGCGTAAATGATGCAGCGGCTTCTCGATTTCGGCGAGGGACGATCACGCCGGCCTCAGAAATGCCGCGCTCAACTCCTGAAATGGATTGGAAACAAGCAGCGATTCGCACCTGAAATTGTTTCATTCTTTCCGGCCAGCGTTGGAACATATTTCGAGCCGTTTCTGGGCAGCGCCGCCGTGCTTGCGACTTTGGCGCCGCGTCGCGCGGTCGGATCAGACGTTTTTCGCCCTTTGGTTGAGATTTGGCAGACGCTGCACACCGACCCTGCGAGGTTGAATCAGTGGTATTCCGAGCGTTGGCAAGCGTTGACGGCCGGTGACAAGGTCGCGGAATACGAGAAGATCAAGGCCTCATACAATGCTTCGCCAAATGCGGCCGACTTGCTTTTTCTGTGCAGGTCGTGCTACGGCGGGGTAGTTAGATTCCGCAAGGCGGACGGCTACATGTCAACACCCTGCGGAATTCATGCGCCGATCAAACCGCAGGCGTTCGCACGCCGAGTAGAAGAATGGCGGAAGCGGACCGCTGGCGCCGAATTTCGCGTGACGGACTTTCGGGAGGCAATGGCCGGTGCGGCGAATGGGGACCTCGTTTATTGCGACCCGCCTTACCGCGATAGCCAGGCAATCCTTTATGGCGCGCAGGCCTTCGATCTTGCGAATCTGCTTGAGTCTATTCGAGATTGCAAGTCCCGCGGGGTTTATGTCGTGCTCAGCATCGACGGAACGAAACGATCTGGAAGTACATCCTGCAACATTTCTATTCCAGAGGGCTTGTTCAAACGAGAAGTGTTCGTGAATTGCGGTCGGTCAATGCTGCGGCGCTTTCAGATGGGCGGAAAGACGTTGGAGAGCGAAATCGTCGCGGACCGCCTGTTGCTGACCTATTGATGCTCAATAATCCGTCGCCGCGAACTTTCTGGCCGAGGCGAAGAGGATGTAGCCGGTGAAGGCCAGCGAGGTCAGCACGGAGAGCCAGATCGAGAAGCCGTGGGCGGAGAGCGACTGCATGTCGAAGACCGGGCCGAAGAAGTCCTTCGCGCCGAGCGCGTTGTAGAGGAGCATGCCGAAATCGGCTGGCTTGGGCAGAATCCAATAGCCTAGATCGACAAGCCAGTTGACGGACGATGAAAAATGGCCGTCGGGCATTAACTGCGCGCTGGCGGCCAGCGCATGTCGCCCGTAGTTCATCCCCCAGGCGACGCACCAGAATAGAATCGACCCGAACACGCACACAACCGTGCTCCTCGTGCAGACTGCCAGCAACAGCGAGACGCTGAAGAACACCGCGAAATGCAGCAGCAGCAGCGGAATCGCGAACAGGTACGTTGCATCCCAAATGCCGGTCCGCAGCCCGATCGCCAGCCATGTGCCGCCGACGAACAAGGTGGCGTGAAACAGCACGAACGCCAGCACGCCAAGGTATTTTCCGGCCAGCAGCACCCAGCGCGGCGCAGGCTTGGCCAACAGTACGCTGACGCTGCGGCCATCGAGGAATCCGGGCAGGAAGCCGGCGGTCCAGATGAGCGTGAGCAGCAGCCCGAGCGTGTCGGCGACACCGCCGGCAAGGAGCAACTGCAGGAAATGGACTGCGTGGCGATCGTCGCGTTCGAGTGGAATTCGGATCGCGCCGAAGGCCAGCGTCAAGTCGCCGCCTACCACCGCCACGCCCGATTGCTTGAGCTTGGCAGCATCTTTGGCGTCCGGAACACTCTTGGGCAGAAAATCCGGATTCTCGCCAGGGGCGGCCAGCGCCGACGATCCTTCGATCTTCACGCTCAGGCAAACGCCGATCGTCAGCACGCTGACGGCCAGCAGAATCCAGAAGATGCCGTAGGCGAGCGATTGGCGGAACGTGTCGCGAATGAGCCAGCGGATGGTGGACATGGCGGAGGTCGAATTTCAGAGGTCGTTCGTTAGCCGGTTCGCTTGCGAACCGGAGTTGGTTCAGGGAGTCTCGACACCGGGATCGCGCTACGGTTGCGCCCCCGCGTAAAACGGTTCGAGGGCATCTTCAAACGACGATGGCGACGGCTGATCTTGCGTGCCATCGACAATTTCGCCTTTCAAGTCGGCGACGTGACCGATGAAGCCGACGCGGCCGCCCTGCAGCACCGCGACGCGGTCGCAAAGCCGCTCGACGTCGGAAAGCAAGTGCGACACCAGAATCGCCGTGTGCCCCCTCTGTTGCCGTTCGCGAATCACATTGTGCAGGAGCCGCCGCGCGGCGACGTCCATACCTTCCGATGGCTCGTCGAGCACGAGTAATTCCGGATCGTTGACGAGCGCCTGGGCCAGGGCCAGCCGTTGCAACATCCCTTTACTGAATCGGGCGATCGGCTCGCGGCTTCGGTCAGCCAGTCCGAAACGCTCGAGCAACTCGCCAGCCCGGCGGCGCACGATCACTGCCGGTTGCCGAGAAAGCGCCCCGTAGTACTCCAAGAGGTTTTGGGCGGTAAGGTAGCGCGGAAATGCCTGGCTTTCGTGGACATATCCGACGCGGGCCAATGTGCTCCGCTCCTTCCAATGTCGCCCGAGCCGCCAGATTCGACCGGATGTTGGGCGGCAGATCGAAAGCAGAATCTTGACCAGCGTCGTCTTGCCGGCGCGGTTCGGGCCAATCAGGCCAAAGACCTCGCCGGCCGAAATCGAAAGACTCACGCCGTCCAAGGCCCTCACTCCGCCTCGGCCAAATAGCCGGGTCGAGAAGACTTTAGTGATGTCTTCAAAACGAACCGCGGTTTTTTCTTGTGCAAATCGCATTCCGCCGCCGTTGCTTAGAGGTGAAACGAATCCGCTACAGCCGTTCCATGAATTTCAAGAATCCCGCGTCGAGCGAAGTCCAATTGTCGCCAAATGTCGACGTGAAATCGGCAATGCGCTGCGGAGCCGGGTAGGGGGCGAACGCCGCATGCGACGCTGTCTTGCTAAGGAAATGCGCATAGCTGGCGGGCTCCGTTTCCGTCAAATAGAACGTAAGCGCCCAGGACTCGGCAAAGGCGGCCAATGTGTCTTGTTCAAATCGGATATCGGACGCGATCAACTGCTGGATTGCTCCCGGCCGTCGGCGGGCCAGATACTGACGAAACTGTCGAAGCCTTGCGCGATTGATACGATGGCTTTGGTCTGGATAGTCGTTGGCGTCCCACACGCCGCGGGCCTCGAATAACAGTCCCATTCCTTCGCTCAACCAGCGCGGCGGCAGCACGAAGCGGTTGTGAATTCCCAGATTGAAGGCGACCTGATGGGCCGCTTCGTGGACCACGGTCGGGGCGCCATGTCGCCAATCGGAAGTGGTGGTTTTGCCGGCCCCGATGTCGAGAACTGCGACGCGATTCGTTCGCGGGAGGTAATAACCGACCGCCCCTTGCGGCAGCGCGACACCCTCTTCAACGCAATAGTGCAAAAAGTCGTCCTTATCGGTGAACACCGTCGCGACCAATGGAAATTCCGGCCTGCGTATCGAAACCCCGCGCACTTTGAAGTATTCCACGAATTGCGCGTACATTTGCTCGAAGCGGTCGGGCCACACCTGCCCCTGCCCGACTGGATGGCCCACGACGTAGTGGTCCGTCGTTTGGAACTCAAACCGACCTCCGAACTCCGCTTCCAGTCGCTCTTTAAGTTCCCCAGCCGCGTACGGCTTGAAATCCGGGGAGGTCTGACGGTAGTTTCCCGCGCCGGAAGGTGAGAAGTCCCACAATTGCCCGTCGCGCGACAAAAGGCGCACGTGGTCGTCGGCCCAGGTCAGCGGCGCACCTTCGACGAACCGTCCTCCGACGACTGCCGCGATCGTAAAGCGCGGCGGTTCCGCGGCTGGCGCCCGATTCCAGGCCGTCCACAAGAGGAAACTGACGAGCATTGCTCTCATTGGATCAACGATATCTGGACACCGCTTTGAAGGATTTTGGTGAAGGCCTGTTGCAGCCCGGAGACCATTTGCGTTTGATTGCCGTTGATGATCTTATAGCTTGGCATTCCGTCGTTGACGTTGCCGATGACCTCCATGCCATTGAGCGTAGCCGTGTTCGCCGCCGCCGACGGATCGCTGGGATCGAAATAGGGCCCAAACCCAATGCAATGGATCAAGAGCGGCTTGGAGGCGGTCGAGTATCCTGGCGAACTGGCCGAATCGAGCGCCGCCAATTGGGTACAGACGCTGTTGATCGGCGTGACGACCGACGGATCGTTGTTGCTGTAGCCATTGATTCCCGAAGGGAACTCGCTGCCCGATGGGCTACCATAGTTGTAGCGCACTTTGTAATACGAATTATAGGCGCCATTATTGCTGAACGACGCGGTGGCCGTAGTGTTTGGAGCGCCGTCGGTCTCGAAGATGACGATTTTCTGAGCGCCCTTTCGACCGTTCCCGCCGGCGTCGCCGGCGGGTTGGCCGGTGCTGTAGCTCGTCAAAGTCGTGTTGGCGCTGAACTGGTTGTAAGCCAACATCAGCGCATAGGCATAACAAGTGCCACCGGTCGCGCGCGGCACTTCGATATTATTGGAATCGTAGGGCGTGACCGTCGCGGAGGAGTTACCGACAGTCGATGGCGGATACCAAAGCGACTCGATCATATTGGAATAACTGCGACCCAAGCCCACGCGGACACGGTTGAATCGCGTGTCGTCATTTTCACTCGAATCGGACCTTGGCGTGCTGAAGAAAATCAGCGACACCATATCGTTGGGATGATTATTCGAGATGTCAGTCAATGCCGCCTGGATACCCAGCTTGCAGGCATACAAAGGGGATTCGTGGCAGGTTCCTGGCCACCAATCGTACCGCGAGCAAGACGGGTTGACGTTGTACCAAATGTTATAATTGCCGAGGAAATCGACCATCGACAGCGGACCGAACCAGAAATGCAGCTTTGGACGAAGCGGGTTGTCGCCGTAGTGCATGAATGGTTTTGGCGACCCGCTCAAGCTGCTCTTGGCCGTGATCTTGACCGTGCCCCAGGAATAATCCGCGCCGTAGCCGGCCAGCCCGGTATTGCCGTCGACGAGCGTCTGCCACGTGCCATCGTTGTTATCAATCAGCCCAAGGCAATAGTCGATGTAATCCTTCCAGAACCGCTCGTCGAGATTGGTCGGCGGATTCGCCGATGTATTGATGCTGCTGGGGATCGTCGTGTAGTAGACGATCCGTCCCGAACGCATCGTTGAAGGAAACGGGTTAGGGCCGATGTTTTTGATCCAATTCAAGATCGCCGTGTAGTTGATATCGTAAGTCGAGCTGCCGGGTTGTTGCCAATTGCCGCTGCCGTCCCAGAGCTTTGAGTTGTCATCCATCGCGGTGTTGGTACCGTGGTAGAGGAAATACCGCTTGCGCCAATCGTTGGTCGTGCCATCGCTGCCGTTGGTCGGATCGGGTGGCCAACTGAAGAACGTCTTGCCGTAATAGCCCGGTCCCTGCACATAGCGCGAACAGCCCGACGTCATGCTGTAAGCCGCATAGCCGCTGGATTCGTATGTGGCGTCGCGAGTTGAGTTGCCGGGACTGGCGATATTGAGCACCTGGGCCAGCGTTTGCGCGTACGTGCTGCTGGTGTTCTTGCTGGTCTTGAGCGGCGCGTCGCCAGCCGGAGTGGTCGCGTAGGTGCTGGAAGCGGTGGTGAACGCCGCGGTGCCGCTGGAGTCCTGATAAAAGTCAGCGCAGACGGGCGGATGGCCGTCCGTCGTGGTCGTCGTAAGGTTCGCGGCGTCAAACGGAGAGGTGAACGTCGTGGCCTGCATTCCGGCCGATGCACTCGAATAGGCGCCCCACGTGGGATAATTGCTGTCGGGATTGTTCGACGAACGGTCGCCATAGTACGGCGCGCCGGTGAGGCTCGAAAACCGCATTGAGCCGGTGAAGTCCATGACGACGGCAATATCGCGCGGGCGATGCACCGCGGTCGAATAGGTCGTGATGCTGGCCGGCGTGAAGTTGAAAATCTTGGAAAATGCCAATTGCCCCGTGATATTGGCCGTGACCTGGGCCTGTACCAGGGTCCAATTGTCGGTCGAAGGACCTGGGAATTCTCCTTCAAACTGCTTGGTCGACGTGTCGTAGGTGTAGCGGCCGATGTTGATGGTGGTCTGGGCGCTGGTCACCTGCTTACCAAGAATTGAATTGTTGGTGGCGGACTCAATCGCTTCCGGCGAGGCGCTGCTGTAGTTATTCCCCGACGAGCCATTGAGCGCGCGGGCCCCGGCCATCGCCGCCGAATCGGCCGCCGCCTGGCATTGCGTGCGGGCCATTGCCACCAAGCCCAGGTCGATCGCCAGCGCCAGGAACGAAAACAGCGCGATCAGCGTAAGGACAAACAGCACCAACACGATCCCCTGGCGCCGCCTTCGTCGATGATTCTTTCGCATGGTGTTCACCTTGATTTGTCGGCTTCAGTTGCTTTCGCTGCGCATCACCGATTCGGCAGTGATGGGGATTGTGCTGGCCATATGGAGGAAGGTCGGCAACAAGGAAGCGAAATTGCCGGTGATTTTCACCGTGATCCATTGGCCGGATTGCGTGCTTTGCCAAGCGTTGCCGTTATTATTCCCCAGTGCGTCGGAGCCATAGACCGAAACGGCTTGGCTCGCCAGCGCTTGGCCGGCGAGCGTGTTGGTGACGATGGTCGTCACATCGGACGTGTTGTTGCCGTAGGTCGTGCCATTGAGCACAACCGGATTGGTGTGCATCACGGCATAGCGGCATCCCTCGCGGGCGGCGTTGTTCATGATTTGCAGCAGCATCACGTAGCGCGAGTATTCCAGGATGCCGAATAGAAACAAAAGCGTCATCGGCAATGTGATGGCCGTCTGCACCAGCGTCGATCCGCGCCGGGCTGCGCGGCGCCGGGCACGATGCCGTTTGTGCGGAGATAGTCTAATTGCACGCATTCCGGCCTCGCTAATACGGGAGCGTCGTGCTCACAGTCACTTGTGAGTTGTTCGCCGATTGCCAGTAAACGCTCGTCGAAAGTTGATTGACGGAGGTGATCTGATTCAGCAAGTTCCACCGCAGGCTGTTGAACGCCGCGCCGGAGGGGATCGTCACCGTCACCGTGAACGGATCGAGCGGCAGCGCCGCATAGGGATCGGTCCAGCCCGTTGTGGCCAGGCAAGTCACGGAGACTTGGGAACCGGTGACGGCGGCCGAGGGGAAGCCGGCGGCGGTCAGATAGTTCTGCACTGCCGTTTGGACGGTCGCGACTGTAACGGCGGTGCCATTGACGTAACCGCCGGCGGCGACTCGGGCGCCTTCGCGAGCGGCATTGTCCATGATCTGGCTGATCTGGATCATTCGCCCGACTTCCCAGACGCCGAGCATCAGCGTGAGCATGATCGGCATGACAAACGCGGCCTCGACCACGGCCGACCCGCGCCGCCGTTTGGCGGAGCGAAGCCGCGAACGCTGCATGACTCGCGATTTGCCGTGCGTTCGGACTGTTTCGGAAATGTTCATCGCTCTGATTGGTTGGGAAGCGCCGAAGTGTACTCCTTGCGCTCCGCGTACGGACGACCACCACGCGCGAGCGCGACAAGCACACTGCCGGAAGAGGCAATTTGGAATCCTGCGACTGAACTCTAGGTCGCAAAACAGATGTCGTCAAACGCCGTCGAGATTCGGCGATGTACGAAGGCCAAAGTGCGAAGTACGAAAGAGTTTGAAACTTCTGCGAACGGCGATCACTCGCGGATCAGATCGCGCACGGTCATGCCGGCAGGAATCATCGGCAACACGTGTTCCTGGTAGGGCACCTCCACGTCGAGAACGAACGGCCCGTCGTAGGCGATCATCTCGCGCAGGGCGTCGGTCAGTTCCGATTTCTTCTTCACCTGCCGCGCCCCGCAGCCGAAGCCCTTGGCGATCGCGACGAAATCGGGATAGCGCTCGGAAGGGCCAAGGCCATTCCCGTCGCCAGTCGCCTCGGGATGATCGATCGGGCCGAGATAGGTATGCGCCCGATTTCCCTTGAAGAACCGGTCTTCCCATTGCACGACCATGCCGAGATGCTGATTGTTGAGCAGCATCACCTTGACCGGCAGCTTTTCGCAATAGCACGTGGCCAATTCCTGGATGTTCATCATGAAGCTGCCGTCGCCATCGATATCGACGACCAGCTTGTCGGGATGGGCCGCCTTCGCTCCCATCGCCGCAGGCAGACCAAAGCCCATCGTCCCGAGGCCGGAGCTGGAAAGCCAGGTCCGAGGGTGCATGAACTTGTAGAACTGCGCGGCCCACATCTGATGCTGGCCGACGCCGACGGTGATGATCGTGTCTTCCCCGCGCGTCAGCCGCGACAATTCGGCGATGGCATGCTGCGGCAGGATGCCGTCGAACGATGTGTCGTAATGGAACGGATCGCTCCGCTTCCATTCGGCGATCTGCTGGTGCCAGGGGGCAAGATCGGCGACCGGCCGCTCGACGATCTTATTTAACTCGCCCAGCGCGTATTTCAGATCGCTGACAATCGGGATGTGGACCACCTTATTCTTATTGATCTCAGAGGGGTCGATATCGACATGGACGATGAAGGCGCTTTTGGCGAACTCCTCCTTCTTGCCGGTCACGCGATCGTCGAACCGCACGCCGAAGGCCAACAGCAGATCGGCCCCGTCAACGGCGTAGTTCGAGTAAACGCTGCCGTGCATCCCTAGCATGTCGAGCCAGAGCGGGTCGTCCGACCGAATCGCCCCGAGACCCATGACGGTGGTCGTGATCGGGATGCCCGTCTTGTGAACGAGCGTTCGCAATTCTTCGCTGGCGCCGCTCAAGATAATACCGCCGCCGGCATAAATCACCGGCCGACGCGCGCGCTTGATCGCCGCCGCGACTTGGGCAATCTGCTCCGGCTGAGCGCGGCGCGTTTCGACGCGATAGCCGGGCAGGTTCATTGGCACGTCGTAGTCGGGCACGACCTGTGCCTGCTGCACGTTTTTCGGCAGATCAACCAGCACCGGACCGGGCCGGCCGGTCGTGGCAATGTGAAACGCCTCGCGCATCACGCGGGCGACATCGTTCACATCGGTCACCAGATAATGGTGTTTTGTGATGCCACGGCAGACTTCGACGATCGGGGTTTCCTGAAAGGCGTCGGAGCCGATCACCGGGGTTCCCACCTGCCCGGTGAGCGCGATGAGCGGGATACTGTCCATCTTGGCGTCGCCGATGGCGGTGACGAGATTCAGCGCTCCTGGGCCGCTCGTGGCCATGCAGACGCCAGGCTTCCCGGTCGAGCGGGCATATCCCTGGGCGGCGAAGCTGCCCCCTTGCTCGTGCCGCGGTAGAATCGTGCGGAGAAGGTCTTTGAAGCGCGTCAGCGATTGGTGGAGCGGCATGCTCGCACCACCCGGATAGGCGAAGATCACGTCGACGCCGTGGTTTACCAGTGACTGGACCACAACATCCGCACCGGTCACAAGTTGATTAGCATTGCGGGTTTTGGTCGCAGTCGCCACGTTTTTACCTCGTCTCGGAAAACAGACAATTCCAGCACCCACACCGCCAAACCATCTAAGATACGCCGCCGCGTTGCGACTGGCAACGGGACTGCGGTTTCATTTGGATCGCAATGACCTTCGCCCGACCGGCGTGCGGATGCAAGGTTCGGCAGATTTCGGCTAGATTGATGCGACGATCCACTCGTCTCCTCACACAAATAGGAGCCAGTCCGATGAACCAGACTTGCGAACGATTTACAACCGTTTTTGGTAGACTCTCTTGGGACTGATCTTTCTGATGAGCAGCGCCGACAATCTATGGCGATCCAAGGTTCAGCCTGCGTCGGCCGGAAATGAACGAAAGTAAAATCTCGATCGCCTCATCGCGACAACCGGACCGCCCAATAACTCCACACGGGCGAATCCGGTTCTGATTGTCGAGCGGCGGCCAGCACCGCGAGCGCATCGAGCTGGCGTCCGGCGGTCGCGAGAAATTGAATCCAGGTTCGATAGACATGTCGCCGATTGGCGTGAAATGGCTCGTGATCGGGCGCGATGTCGAGCCCCTGCGCCAAAAGATCCGTGGCCGCGCGGTAGTCGCCGTGAGCGCATTGGGCGAGTGCCCAATTGTTGATCGACGCCAGCAGATTGCCGTGGGCCGTCTCATTCTCCGCATCGAGCGCCAAGGCGCGCAGGTTGACGGAAACTGCCTCGGCGAACCTATTCTCGCGCAGCAGATCGACGCCGCGGTTGTAATAGATTACGGCCACGAGTTCCGTTGGGCGTATTTCTCTGGGGTCAGTCGGCCGGCCGATGCCGCGGCTATGCGCGATCGCCGCTAGCTCTGCCTCACGCCGCATTGCCGCGGTAAGCTGGAACCAATTCGGGCAAGTCGTTTCGACGTCGATCCGCTGGCCATCGATGACCATCGCGCACATGGCGTGCCGTGGCCGTTCAACGGCATGGACGATCAGCCCGCAATCGGTTGCCAAGGCGGTGAACATCACCGTAGCGCTCGCACAGTTGAATGTGCCGTCGTCAAAAACGCGCATCAGCTCGGTGGCTCGCGGATCGTAGCCACCGGTGAGAATCTCGCCGTGCATGAACTCGAATAGCGCCTCCGACCGACGCCCCGGCGACTGTTCGTGTTCCGAGATTTGGCGCGCTTGATCGCGCCACTCGATGTATCGTTGTCGATAGCGCTCGAGATCATCAGCCCGATCAACGCCGCTGGCGACCAGGGCCGCCTCGATCAGTGTGAATTGTTGGAACTGCCCGGCGACCGGATCGGCCAGCATCCGCGATTCCAGCGGCGAAAGCGGCAACGGATCGGGAAAACCGACCGCCGCGTGCGCCGGTTGCGATCCCGAAATCGCCAACAGGCAGCCGATCGCCAACGCGGCAAATCGATTGATCGGCATGTTGAATCGGACGGTGCTCACGCGGAATGATTGCGATCGACTCGCCTCGTTTGGCTTCTTAGTCTGACCGAGAAGCATACGTTGCAAAAACGCAACGCGTGTCGGCGTGCTCGTCGCGCGAAACGTCCGGAGTCCGCGGCGCTTGCCGGTCGTCAGGATTCTTCCGGCAGATGATGGCCGAGCTTTTCGCGTTTGGTGGCGATATAGCGGGCGTTGTGCTCGTGCACCGGCGGCAGAATTGGCACCTGATCGACAACCTCCAGGTCAAAACCGCCATAGATGAAGGCGTCGGTCTTCTTCGGATTGTTCGTCAACAACCGCACCTTCGACAGCCCGAGGTCCTTCAGCAATTGAATCCCGATCCCGTAGTCGCGGGTATCGGCCTTGAAGCCAAGGGCTAGATTCGCTTCGACCGTGTCGAGCCCGTCGTCCTGAAGCTCGTAGGCCTTGATTTTCTCGATCAAGCCGATGCCGCGCCCTTCTTGCGGCAAGTAGACCAGCACGCCCGCGCCCTCGCGACCGATCATGTCGAGCGCCATATGAAGTTGGTCGCCGCAATCGCAGCGGAGCGAATCGAGCAAGTCACCGGTGAAACACGAGGAGTGCAACCGGACGAGCGGCGCGACGGCTTTCGTCGGATCACCCATCACCAGCACGATGGGCTGCTGCGACTCGTATTTCACGCCATACGCAATCAGCTTGAATTGGCCATACCGCGTCGGCAACTTGGCCTCGGCAATACGAAAGACGAGCTTCTCGCGCACCCGGCGATAGCGGATCAGTTCCTCGATTGAGATGATCTCGAGCCTGTGCTGCCGGGCCAGCTCGAACAGCAGCTTTCGATTCGCTCGATTTCCTTCGCCGTCGAGGATTTCGCACAGAACGCCCGCCGGCGCCAACCCGGCCAACCGCGCGAGATCGACCGCGGCTTCGGTGTGACCCGCGCGGCGGAGCACGCCCCCTTCCTTGGCCACCAGCGGGAAAAGATGCCCTGGGCGGACGAAATCCGTCGGTTTGCTGGTTGGGTCGAGAATGGACCGAATGGTGCGAGCCCGCTCCTGGGCGGTAATTCCCGTTTTCGACGTGCGATGATCGACCGGCACGGTGAAGCAGGTGCCCAACGGGGCCGTGTTCGATTCACACATCAAGGGAATCTTGAGCCGTTCGCAAACCTCGGGCAGCAGCGGCATACAAAGCTGCCCGCGGCCGTGCGTGATCATGAAATTGACGATCTCCGGCGTGGCCTTTTCGGCCGCTCCGATGAAATCCCCTTCGTTCTCGCGGTCTTCGGCGTCGACCACGATCGCCACACCTCCGCGGCGAATGGCGGCGACTGCGGCATCAATCGTAGAAAAATGGCTCGTCATCTCAAATCTTCCTCCTGTTGACCATTATAGGTTCGCTCACCTATGTTGCCAGCAGTGCTGTGTCGGGGTTGGAGCGCAATGATGTGAAGGACTGAGCTTTGAATCCTTCGGATGTTTAAGCCGTTCAAGCCTTCGCATTGATGTATGTCTCGCGTTCGACCATCGATCAGTTCGAACAATTACGACGTCACACCTGTAGCATAGCCATCCCATGCTCGAGCGCGAGGAATACGTCGAACAGGCCCATTTGTTCCATACGCTGGGGGAACGGATGCGGCAAAATATGGCCGTGCAAGAGTTGTTGACCTCGATCAAGGAGGAGATTCTCGCCACGACCCGGCTGCCGATGGCGATGGACTATCTGGCCGCCGAGTTGAAGCTGATCGGGATTTTCTCCACGGCAATGGCGAAGCTGGCCCATTATTTTACGCCGTTTCAAACCTTTGTGGTTGCCGAAGCGGAGAATGAGAGTGGCAAGTTCGATCTCGGCGTGGCGCTCAAAATTCTCGAGCGCGAGTCGCATTATAGGGCAGCCGGAGCGACCCCGCAGGGCATATTCCTCTACCAATTCGAATGTCTCTGCCGCAATCGGCTGGGCTACGACCGCGGCTTGGACGCGGTGGCTGGCGATCCGATCTTCACGGCCGACTGGCGCGATTGGATTCTTACTGTCCGCCGGCAGGTCGGCATCATTGACTTCGCCGATATGATCTATGTCCGTAGCGAGCGCTATTTGCACGACCGAAAGCGGCAGGGGTTCACGGCCGATGACGAGGCGGGCAAGCCAGCATTATTTGGAGAGCGTGAAGGACGAATCGCTTGGGCCAATCGACGCAAGGATCCGCTGCTATTGTTTGCAGCCCTCCATCGCCAGTTGGGCTATCCAGCAGTGCCAAGGCTGGAACCGATTGATCGCAGCCCCGAGATTATCCCGAGCATGTTGCGGAGGATGGAGCGGCTGGAGACGCGGATCAAGTTGATCGAGGAAGAGCAAAGGGGGGGTATCGATTTGACCAAGTTTTTCGGTCCCTCCAACGAAACTGGTGAAAAGGGCTAGTTCCAACGCGAAAATGCCTGGAAATATCGGGCCTTTTTAATAGGTCTGGGAGTGTGGCAAAAACTTGCTAAAATGGCTTATAATTGCGGTACCGGTGAGACCGGCGGCGGCCAACTGGATCGATTGACGTTATTGAACACGTGCAACGCCGAGCCGTGTCTCTTCGGGGAGCTACGGTGAACACAGCAGGTGGGTGCTTTTCGGAACGGTCGGCCGACGCCGATCCGATTGAATCTGCGGACGATCCGCAAGACCCGTGTCTTGGCGGTCGCTCGTCTATGCCCGCACGCCGCCGCGACCGCCCTCTCAGCGCTCTGTGGCCGATCCTTTTATCCGAGTTCGCGCGAATTCCGCGGCGTGATTCGCGATGGAACCGAGGGATTCTGTTGAATTCCGTTACGGGCGAACTGCGATCCAGCATTCCAGCGAGCGAACTGTGCCCAGGCCCATTCGGCGCTTACGTCGCCCGCCGCACACGGAATACGACGAGAATTAAGGAAATCCATCCATGATCCAGCAGACCGAGGCCCCACAGCCTCTGAAGTCCGTCAAACCGGTCGTGCAACTCGAAGACGCTACCGTTCGCTTTTGCGGCGATTCGGGGGACGGAATGCAATTG
>DASZFO010000220.1 GCA_035939775.1 Pirellulales bacterium
TCGTATCGGCGTTTCTCCGTGACGACGCGGCCCAGTTCGTAGCGGAAGTCGAGGCGATCGAGTTGTAGATGATCGACGTCCACGGCGCATGAGAATGTGCCGTAGACTTTTATTGCGCCATCGGGCCTGCTCCGACTGAACCGGACCAATCCGGAAAACCGATAAATGGATTGATCCGCCTGTGCAGAAGGCGTCTACCTTCTCGACCGGCCCCCGCAGTTTTTATCCAAAACTATGGAAGGCACTTTCGTTAGTGCCGGTCGACCATCGCGAATCCGCGTCGCAAGCATGTCGCCGGTCGTTTGCTAGCACCCCGAGGAGGCCGCCGCCACGATGGAATCCAGCACCGAGACCATCCGAGATCTCGTTCGCCGCACGCTCCGTGACCTGGGGCTGGCAGATGCCGAGCCGATCGGCGAATCGCTGCTGACGCTGGCCGGCTACTACGTCGGCCGGGAGATCAAGTTCGCGGGCGTGCGAGCGGTTTGAATAGCGAGCCAGGGGCGAATCAAGCTTTATTCCGGATGACCAGCGGGTGCTGCGGGTCGTCGAGGTCGGAGTGCCGAGGCAAACGAAGGCGGCGTCAACCCCCGGCACCGGGCCGATTCTACTCCTGAAGTTTGAACTCGGTCACCTCGCCGATCAGATTGCCGGCTTGATGGGCCGGCGTGAATCCCCGTGTCGCGCCACTTATTCGGCTATCTCCGGAGAACAGTCAAGGAAGAAATCTGCCAAGAGTTTGCTGCCGGGTGTTACCGCGTATTGATCGAAATCGGCGACCCCGGCGGCAACCAAGACTTGTTCATCAACGAAGAAGTTGCCCGTACAGTTGCGACTTGTTCGCGTCAGAATTGCGTGCGCGGCATCGGCGACGATTTCCGGCCGGCGAGCGCGTGAGACGATTTGCTCTCCGCCGAGCAAGTTGCGCACGGCGGCAGTGGCAATCACGGTTCGAGGCCACAATGCGTTGACCGCCACTCCTTGCGGCTTGAACTCGGCTGCCATTCCCAATACACACATGCTCATGCCGTATTTTGACATTGTGTAGGCCAAATGTGGCGCAAACCAACGTGGATCGAGATTGAGCGGCGGCGCGAGATTCAGGATGTGAGGGTTTGGGGCTTTGACGAGATGCGGCAGGCAGAGCTTCGAGGTCAAGTACGTGCCACGGATGTTGACGCCATTCATCAAGTCGAACCGCTTCATGTCGGTCGCCAATGTGCCCGTCAGTTGGATCGCGCTGGCGTTGTTGATCACGATGTCGATGCCGCCGAAGGTGGCCACTGCGCGGTCGACGGCAGCTTGAACTTGATCTTCAAACCGTACATCGACGGCGCAGGCCAGCGCGCGTCCGCCTGCCTGCTCAACTTCCTGAGCGGCCGTTTCGATCGTGCCGGGCAGTTTCGGGTGAGGCTGCACCGTTTTGGCGGCGATGACAATGTTCGCGCCCTCGCGCGCGGCACGAATGGCAATCGCTTTGCCTATGCCGCGGCTGGCGCCAGTAATCAGCAAGGTTTTCCCGTGAAGTGAGTTCATCAACGGCCCCTACCGATTGCGAGTGTGAATCGCTGCCGACCGGCAGCGATGTGAGTTGTGAAATTCGTGACGCTGACTATCGTTTCGTCGAAGTCGGAGACAACTCTATCTGCCAGGCCAAATGCCTGCGGCGATCCATCCGTCCAATCAGATGCCGTGGGCGGTCAGAGTCCCGCCCAGGTCGGCCATTCACGGTAGAATTGTTGTCGTTTCCTGCGAAACCGCCAAGTGCTACCGAGCTGGTCGCTCTGATCCGCCGCGACGACGCGGAGGCGCGTGGCGCATCGATTGAGGTACATGTCAAATAGACGAGGTTCCACTATGAATCTTTCAAAGATCTTCGCACTGCCGCTCATCGCCGTGGCGTTTCTTGTGCTCGGCTACCGATGGGCTAGCGCCGATCCACCCTCCAGCGATGCAGCGAATGACGAACGGCAAACGAGCCTCGATGTGCGCTACGCCCGTGCAGAAGTGGCATTGGCTGAGGCGAATCTTAAGCGACTGACGCAAATGAACGAGAAGGTGGCCAACTCGGTCTCGGCCGACACCCTGATCAGCTTTCAGCAAGATCTCAACGTGGCCCAAGCGGAGCTTGCGGCCGCCACGTCCCATGACGCGGCCCGCAAGTTCGAGGTCTGGCTTCGCCGTGCGGAGTCGGCCATGAGATATGCCAAGGTACAATGGAGCGGCGCTGTAGCCGCAAACCAGCGAGCCGCCGCCGTAATCAGCCCTATCGATGTCGAACGCCGCCGCTTGCGTCTGGAGGTGAGCCGACTGGAGCTTGAGCGTGGGCAAGCCCTGACTCTTGCCGCACCCGATCAGCAGCTCGCCTGGGAATTGAGCGTGATGAATAACGAATTGCAGCGGCTCAAGGAAGAGGTGCTGCAAACCGTTCCCACAACGCCGCTGTATCCGACGTGGTGGCGGTATTGAGCGCTACGGCATGGATCCGGAAGCCGGCTCCTTCATTGGCGCGATAGAACGACGCAACTCCTGGATCCTCGAATCAGCAACCGTGAGGAGCGAATCACCAGCGTCGCCTATTGCAACTCTCTTCAAATGAGGGCTGGGGAGCCAAAGGGGAACTGGACCTCGGGCTGATAGGGCGATTGGGGAAGCAGGTGGGGCAACGCCGTGGGCAATCGGTTGTTGAGGCGTGCCCAAGAGACTAGAATTCCCGGCATCAGTCACGATCGCGACAGTGTTCGCGTCCGCTTTATCGGGAGCAAAACATGGCCAGCAGTTCTGTTGCTGTTTCCGCGCCAAGCAGCGTACTTATTCAGCGATTGCTCGACGCCCTTGATGCGTTATCCGGTCTGCACCCCGGATTTCGGCCGGCTCACGCCAAGGGCGCCATGTGCTCCGGGGTTTTTACGCCATCATCGGAGGTGGCGGAATTGACGTGCGCGCCTCATGCGATGCGACCGTCGACACCCGTCATCGTTCGTTTTTCCGACTCCTCAGGCATACCCACGGTGCCGGACAACGACCCGCAACTTGCCAGCCCGAGAGGGATCGCCGTTCGCTTCTACTTGGCCGACCATGTCCATACCGACATCGTCGCCCATTCCCACAACGGGTTTCCGGTTCGCAGCGGCGAAGAGTTTTTGGAGTTTCTACGAGCGCTCGCAGCGGCTCTCGGCCAGGGTCAGCCGGCAGCCTTCGGGGCATTTCTCGCGAGTCACCCGCATGCCAAAGAATTCGTGGAAGCGCTCAAGCCGATTCCCTCCAGCTTCGCCAGGGAGTCGTTCTTCGCGGTTACGGCGTTCCGATTCACCAACCAGAAAGGCGAGGACTGCTATGGCCGATTCCGCATCCGGCCGCGGGCCGGGAACGATTATCTCACGACTTCCGAGGCCGCGGGAAAATCGGCGAACTTCCTCTTCGACGAGCTTACGCAACGACTCGCCCAAGGCCCAGTCGAACTCGGTGTCTTTGTGCAACTGGCGGAGGACGGCGACGAAGTTGCTGACGCCACGGTCGTCTGGCCGGATAGCCGGCCTGAGGTCGAATTCGGCACGCTCACCCTGACGGCCCGCGTGAACGACGCCGATCCGGAAATGCGCAAAATTATCTTCGACCCGATTCCGCGCGTCGATGGCATCGCGCCGTCGCTCGACCCGCTCATCGAAGTACGGTCAGCGATCTACCTGCTCAGCGGTCGCCGGCGGCGGGCAGTTGGCGCCAAGTAAAGGTCGAGGCCAATACGGTCGCGCAAGTATTTCGCATGGTGACCGGATGGGAATGGACGTCGTCGACCGCAACCCGAGTTCGCCGTCGGGGAAGTATTTCCAAGCGAGCATCTGGTCGTGGCGCCCGATCCACGACTTGATCCTGCGTCTGTGCTTCGATCTGCTCGACGATGAGACGCTGGTAGGCATTTCCGACAACGACGGCGCTGGACCCCACGAGCAAACGACCTGCACGGAAATGGCCAATCGCTTCTAGCGTTGGATGGAGCATCACGTCGCCGGCCACTGCGTGGAATCCGAACTACGTGTGACCAAAGGTGGAGCGTTGGTCACAGCATAGGAGAGCCAGGAGAATCCCAGCCAGGCAACTGAGTCCGCCTATCGGGTCGCCGACGAGACACTCAAGGAATGGATCGAGTTCTTGCGACACAGCAGCGGATTTGAGGTGTGGTAGGGGAGGCTCGCCGCTAGGCCATCGTCGGCGGAATGCGGCGATCCAGCCGCAGGAATTCAATAGCTTACATTCATTTGCTCCGGCTGCTCGCCGCTGGGCACGCAATTTCTGCGCATTCGGACATGGCGGGTTCTCTCGTCGACAGTCTCGCAAGCTGAACTGCCGCGGCAATTGACGCAAAGCGCGGCGCCAAGGTGTATGCTAATGGCCAGCCGGATTGATCGCGTCACTCAAGCCGCAGGAGCCGGACGATGGACGAGCTGCAACATTTCGCCGCGGAGCACGAGCAGTTGACGCGGCGGTTCTTCATCCGGATCGGCGCCGGCGGAGCGGCCGTGGCGGGCTTATGGCCCGCTGTCGGCCGTGCGGAACCGCGTGCGCCGGAATTGGCGCAAGCGATCGCCAAGCTCGAACCGTATTTCACACCGCCCGACAAATTTCAGGATGTCTCGCGCGGCAAGCCGCTGCCGCATTTGCTGCCAGACGCGAAGAAGCGAGAAGTCGGTCTGACCCGCGACACCTGGAAGCTGGAGGTCGTCTCCGACCCGGAGAATCCGGCGAAGCTGGGCAAGCAACTGACCAAGGCGGACGGTACGGCCTTGGACTTTGCTGGCTTGCTCAAGCTGGGCGAGAGGTCCGCGGTGCGATTCGCCAAGGTGATGACGTGTCTCAATATCGGCTGTCCGCTGGGAATGGGCCACTGGGAGGGTGTGCCGCTGCGCGACGTGATCTGGATGACGAAGCCGCGCGAAAACGTGCGCCGCGTGTTTTACTACGGCTATCATAACGACGACCCGAAGCAGATGTTTCTCAGTTCGTTGTCGCTGGATCGAGTGCTTGAGGATCCGTTCGACTTGCCCCCGGTCATCCTCTGTTACAAGCTCAATGGGCAATGGCTCGACAGCCGGCGCGGTGGGCCCGTGCGGATCGTGGTGCCTGAGGCTTACGGGTTCAAGTCGATCAAGTGGCTTACTCATGTGGTGCTCACGAATCTGTCACACGCCAACGATACCTACGCCAGCGGCAACAACGATCTGGACAGCCCGCTCAAATCATTCGCGGCGACGCTCAACGTTCCGACCGACGTCGCGGCAAGCAGCCCGATCCCCGTGACCGGGTACGCGCAGGTGGGCATATCGGGAGTGTCGAAAGTGCAGGTCTGGATCACGCCGAGCGCGAGTATATGGCCCAAGGACGACGAGTATTTTGCCAAAGCGCCATGGGCGAATGCCGAAATCCTCCCGCCTCCCGAGCGGTGGGGCGGCGGTCTGCCGGACGACAAGATTCCGCAGGGAACCATCGGCTTCGATATCGAGGGACGGCCTCGCACTTGGCCCTTACGACTGGCAAAGATTCATTGGGCCACACTGATGCAGGGTTTGCCTGCCGGCGAATACACGCTGCGTTGCCGCACTGTTGATGAACGGGGAATTGCCCAACCCCTGCCGCGCCCCTTCCAGAAATCGGGATTCGCGTTGATCGAAAAAGTAACTATCCGAGTGCATGGTTGAAGACCCCGTGGAGTGAACAGGCCGGCTCAGTTGGCGGCGCGGAACAGCCGAACGAATGACGAGATGGTCGGCCACGGCTCGGGTTCGGTGCGCTGATCGGAATCATGCGCGGCAGAGCACACGCCACGTGAGCGATGCGATCCGTCCCATCATTTGTTGGGGGAGTTGGCGCTGGCGCATATCGCTCAGGAGGATTTCCCGTGCGCGGTCGGGTAGAATCACGGGCATGAAAGCCATCAGCCGAATCCGACTTGTTGCCTGGACCTGCCTGATAATCGGATTTTCGCTGATCGTCTGGCAAGCAGCTTCCGCCCGTGGCTCCGACAGCCTGTTCTACATCGGCGTGGTGGCGATGATAACCGGGAGCGTGCTGAGAGGTTACGGGAACTTTAGACGCACTCGTCCGCGACAAGATCCTCCGTGAAAATTACCTTGTCGATCGCCGTGAGCTTCGCCGACAACGGTCGGTTGTGGTTAGCTTTCGCCATCGTGTGGTTCGGCCATTTCGCCCCCCTCCAGCCGTTTGCCTGCGCCGATGAGCCACAGGCGACCGGACTCTATCAGCAAATCGTCGAAGACTATCTCGGTGGCAAGTGGGACGACGTGGAACGACGGTTGTTGGCCCCGCCGGAAAAGCTCACCTCCCTGAATGCTCACGAGCTAGAAGACATCGCTTATATCCGCCTGGCTCTCGCAGAATGCCATCCACCGTGGTGGAATCTCTGCAAGAAGGGCCAAAAGGTGCAGTTTCGGCCGGTCGTCTGGGGCAAGACGTTAAGCGTCACTTATGTGCCGGATGGGCAGCGCGGAGTGCAGGCGCAATACCACAATGCCGACGTGAGCTTCACGGCCACTTGGCCCGCGGCCGAAATTGACAGCCCCGCTCCTTTCGAGCACGGCTTCACGAAGGGAGAGATCAACGCGGTCGAGGTCTGGGCCATGCTCGGCACGGCTCGCGTCTGGTCACAGACTTCGGGACGGATGATCGCCGGCCTTGGCGGCAAGGAAATGCTGCGAATGACGCGGCGCGAGGACTTCCGCAGCAATTTGACGGCCCTCTACTATGGCTCGCCTAAATCGCGGCGCTGGTCGTTGCTCGTCGATCTCCTGACCTGGTCGGACAAGGAATACGCCGACACGCCAGTGGCCGGCTCGCGCAAAGCCGTCGGGGCGATGTTTCTCGCCGAAGTTCTGGCTAATACGGCGAGCTATCCCTCGCTGCCGCTGCCGCACAGGCTCGAACCCGACGAGGCCGAGGGAACACTGGCCGCGCATTACCGCCGCCGCATCGAACGCCAGGGCTGGACGCTGGCCGAAGACCGATCTCTCCGAGAAGCCATCCGGCGATTCGCTGCCGCTAACGACACCAACGTCTATCAGACCGAGAAAGTGACGCTTGCCAACAAGCTCACCGTGTCAGTCGCCCCCTCCGCCGACCCCCCGCTCCGCGCCAAGCGCGACGCCTGGCTCAAAGATCGCTTCGATGAAGCGGAGAGGAAATAGAGCGCGGGTCGAATCCTGGACGTCGTATAGTAGATCCGCGTCCGCAAAATGACTCCACGCCGCGGACTGCGAGTCAGCCTCGGGGATGATCCATCGGCCAGCCCGCTGCCCTGAGACGATCCACGCGCGGCCCTCGGGATAGTTCATGGCCACATCGCCGGTGCTCCAGCCATCGCGGTGCAGACGCGCGGCAAGCGTATCGACGGTCAGATTGTCGCTCATGGCGTTCGCGTCAATGACTTCGCGCGGTAAACAAGAGTACAAGTCCAACCACGAAGATGTCGATCGCAACTCCGTAGGCAAGCGAGGATCGCAAGCGGCCACGCAGCACTCCGACAGCGCAGCACAAAAGGATGGGGACCGAAAAGAAGGCGAGGAGCAGGCCTATCGGATCGAGAGACGACCGGATGTCGCCGACGGCCATCGCATAGTATTTGGCCGCGGCGCTGGCGAGCGCCACGAATGTCACGGTGGCGAACAGCGCCCCGAGGCTGAACTGCCACGGTCGCCGACCGACGGAATTGATGTGCTGTGGCATCGGCTTGACCGAGCTGGTCGCAGTGAATTACCCGGATAACTTCCTGCTCATGGTTTTGTTCGGCCGTCCGACATTGTTGACGCGCCCGTCGTACAGAAAACCCCGTGGGGATCCGCACCGGCGATTTCTCAACCAAGGTCGAACAGCGCTCAGACCGCATCGTAACTCCACGGCTTGCGCATTTCGCGGGCCACGAACCCATTCGCTTCCGCGTCATCAACGAAGACTTCCTTCGCGGGATCCCAGTTCAGCTTTCGGCCGAGCCGCAAGGAGATCACTCCCAGATGGCAGACCGACACGCTTCGGTGGCCGATTTCCGGTTCGCAGATCGTCGGCTTGCGCGACCGAACGCCCTCGAAGAAGTTGCCCATGTGGTTGTTGCTCACGTACAGCCGCTCGGCGTTCGATGGCAACTCAGCGGAAAGGATTTCGGGCCGGCTGGCCTCGATCTTGCCTCGGGTCACGAAGATCCAGCCGTCGGTTCCTTCAAACCGCACGCCATTCTCCTCGCCCGGTTTTCGGACCTGGCCCGTCGGCTGGCCATAAAAGTTCTCTCGCGCCACGCTCTTGCAGGTGAGCGTCACGCCGCTGGCATAGACGTATTCGATCTGGTACTGGCCGATGGCGGTGTATCCTCCTGGGACTGGCGCCAACAGCATCTTGCCTTCAGCGGAGATTGGCCCGGAGCGTTCGGTCCCGTTGCCCCATTGGGCAATGTCGTTGTGATGGGCACCCCAATCAGTCACCGTGCCGCCCGAGTAATCGTACCAGAAGCGAAACAGCACGTGACAACGCTCGGGGACGTAATCGACCTTCGGCGCTTGGCCGAGCCAGAACTCCCAATCGAGTTCGGGGGGAACCGGCCGTGCTGGGAAGGGACCTTGGGTCGGGCCTGCGGGCAACATCGTGAGAATGTGCTGGAGCTTGCCGAGGCGGCCGTTACGCACCAGCTCGCACGCCAGACGAAAGCGGGCATCGCTTCGCTGTTGACTCCCAGTCTGGAAGATGCGCCGCGTCTCCCGCGCGACCTCGACTAACTTCTGACCCTCCGCGATTGTGAGCGTCAGAGGTTTCTCGCCATAAACATCCTTGGCCGAGCGCAGCGCGTGAATGCTGACGAGCGTGTGCCAATGATCGGGAGTGCCGTTGATCACGACATCGACTCCCGGATGGGCGATGGCCTCGCGGAAATCGGAGAACTTGGACTCGGCCTTGAACTGTTCGGCCGCTTGGCCAGCGCGCTTGCTGTCGACGTCGCAGACCGCGACGACGTTGCCGAATTTCGCGGCCAGGGCCGTATCGGCTCGACCCTGACCACCGCAGCCGATGAGAAGAATCCCCGGCTTGTCGTTGGGCGATTTCGGCTCCTGGGGCGCCGCCGCGGCCGCGTTCTCCTCGACAAACCAGCCCGGCAGTACCATTCCTCCCGCCGCCGCGGCGCCTGATTTTAGCGCGGCACGTCGATTCAAACGAAACACGGGCGTAGACATGTCCGAAGCTCCTTGCAATAAGAGATCGCCACGAGATGCGGTCGTGAGCGGGAATGATAATTGTACGACGAAACGATTCTTACGGAGTCGTGATGGCGGTCCGGCTGGGAACGAATCAGAACAACGCACCGGGGTGATGCTGGCAGGAATTCACTACGCTCATTGTATTCGACCTTCCGCCGTTATTCACGCGCCGGTCAACTCGATCGGACTGTCATTCCAATCAGCGATGGCGGATTGTCGCCGCGCCTAGCGCCGTTCGACGGCGGGTCTTGCTGATCGCCCGCCCGTGCGGATATTCTGCCGACCGCCAAGATGGAATGACGAATCGTAGCCGCGGAATCCACCGATTGACTGGGGTCTCCATGAAAATACCTCCCTGGCGCTGGCCAATCGGACTCCTGGCGGTGGTCCTGCTCTCGTCCTCGACCGGCTGTGACGCGGCGGGGTCAACACCCATCATCCCCGCATCAAGCTGCCCTGAAAAACCGCAAGAAGGGAGCATCGCCTGCTACTTCTCGCCAAAGGAGGCTGTACCGAAGCCATCGTGAAGGAACTCGGCGACGCGCGGCAGACGGTCCTGATTCCGGCGTTTTCGTTTACCTCAGTGCCGATCGCCAAGGCACTGGTCGAAGCCCACGAGCGCGGCGTGAAGATCACGGTCATTTTGGACAAGAGCGAGCGGACGCAGAGTTATTCCGAGGCCGACTTCGTTGCCCACGCCGAGATCCCCTGCTTTATCGACGCCAAGCACGCGATCGCCCACAACACGATCATGCTGATCGACGGCCGGACGATTATCACCGGAAGCTTCAATTTCACCAAACAGGCCAGCCTTGGCAACCGCCTGTGGCGAAACCCCGATGTGAATCGACCGCACATTTCGCCATCTTGAAATCCGGCCACGTCGCCCGCGAGCATCTACGGGCGGATATTACCCGCGAACAGGCCGCCAAACTCTATGACGCGCTGTTCCCGCACGTCAGTTTCCTGTTGTGACTGAAACGGCGGTGCGAGCAATTATCCGCCGACGATCCAATCCGCGGGGCCGCCGAAAGCGCCTACGATGCGGTCTGGAAACTGAGCCGGGAAGCCCATTCACGATCAATCAGGAGGGGAGGTCGCAGGCCGTGAGCGCTATTCAAAGTCCGGCGGCGCGTCGCCCGATTCCGTTGCGACGTAGCGCCGCTCGCCCAATTTGGTCAACGTCGATTTTCCGTGTTCAACCTGGAACACTTTCAATTCGGCTAACCGGGTGAGAATGTCCGGGCGGATCGGTTCGTGGATTTCCCCCGCGCCCATCTGCCGGAGCGCTCCGTAAAGTTCTTCGGGTTCCATAACCGCCGCGCACGGCCGGAACGGTGGAACGCATTGCCGACTCCGGCGGTCACATCGCGCGACCGCATGGCGTTGGTTGGGTCCCATCGGCTCGTGACGGCGCGGCCGCGCTTCACGTAACCAGCTTTCGACGATCCCGCCGGAGAATGGCGGCCGGTGTGGTTAGGATTTCCGGGCGATTGGGTCCCATCGGGCACTATCCTAATATTGACTCCCAGAATAATTCTAGGACCGGAACGTGACGACACGTGCCCGTGCGTCGGGGGGCATGTCGGACGGCCGTGTCGGGCAACGGCAACAAGCACTTGCGGCAGTTCGACGCTCCTGCTCCGACTGCCGTTGGAAGCCGGACCGAACGATTGTGACGCTTGGTATTTGGCCCTCTCACGAATCCCCGGCCTGTAGTTTCGATGATCGCGAGTCCGCGTTCGCCTCGCAGTGTAATCGTTAGCGATTACAATGCGGCGTCCCGAGACTCGAACAAGCGCCTTGAATCACCAGCTAAAGAACGCGATGTCTGATCGGAGCTTGTCAATCGACGGCGTCCAAGTGCCCCGCGTCCTCTACGGGACCGCGTGGAAGGAGGACAAGACGCAGAGACTGACCGAACTCGCACTGCAACACGGATTCCGTGGCATCGACACCGCCAATCAGCGCCGCCATTACGACGAGGCGGCTGTTGGGTGGGCCGTATCGGCGGCAATCGAAAGCGGCTTGCTGGTTCGGGATGATCTGTTCTTGCAGACCAAATTCACGTTCCGACGGGGACAGGATCATCGCCTGCCCTATGATCCTGGCGCCTCCATCGCAGTGCAGGTCGAGCAGTCGTTCGCGAGTTCGCTACAACATTTGGGCGTCAAAATGATCGACTCGTACCTGCTGCATGGCCCGATGCAGCGGACCGGTCTGACTGGCGCAGACTGGGCGGCTTGGAGAGCGATGGAATTGATTCACGATAGCGGCCGGACTCGCCTCCTCGGAGCCAGCAACGTCACTCTGGAGCAGCTCCAGCGCCTTTGCCAGGATGCCCGCGTCCGACCCCGATTCGTCCAGAAC
>DASZFO010000221.1 GCA_035939775.1 Pirellulales bacterium
ACGGGCGTGCGCGAGGCCTCGGCCAGTTTGGTCTCGATCGCAAGCACCGTATCCGCGGCAGCGGCAGCCGCGGCGGACGAATCGCCCAACAGCGAAAACATCTTCGTCGCGTGCTCGCGGTACTGCCGGCGAATCTGCTTGGAGTAATCGCTGGTGCCGAGATAGTAGTCGCGCTCCGGCAGCCCCAGACCTCCTTGATGCAGATAGATCGTATAGCGCGTGCTCTGCTTTTCGTCCTGCCCGACCGATGCGGAAAAGAGTGACCGGACGCCGGCCGCCTCCAGGTGGCCGATCTCGGCGATCAAATCGTCACGGCTCGCGATCTTGGCGATCCGATCGAGTTCATCCTTGAGCGGGGCGGCGCCTTGCTTTTCGAGCTTGGCCTCGTCCATCGCCGTGGCAAAGAAGTCGCGAATCTTCTGCTTGTTCCCTTCGAGCGGGCCGGGCTGTTTTGCCAGGCCTTCGACGATCTCGCGCAGGGCGACGAGATTGTCGTCGTGCAGTTGAGAAAACGATCCCCAGCGGCTGTATTCGGCGGGAATCGGGTTGCGCTTGTTCCAATCGCCGTTGACGTATTGAAAGAAGTCGTCGCCGGGCTTGACTGACGTGTCGAAATTCGCCCGGTCGATCCCGCTTTTCAGCGGCGCATCGCCGCTAAGAGCGCGCATGGCGAGCGGCAGGGAGCAGGAAAGACCGATGCAGAGAACGACAATTTGTCGGATTCGCATGAAAAGCCCTTAAGTTCGAGGAATCATTTGAACGTTGCGACCGTTTGTAGGGAACGTCCTCTGTGGCGTTCCGTGACGCGCCCTGTGACGTTCCTTGATCCACACCGGATTTGGAACGGCCGGAACGCCACGGAGGGCGTTCCCTACAGAATTCCGCTACGAGGCGCCCTCCGCACTTTCAGTGGATACCGGGCGCCATTGCACGAAGCCTTCGATCGCTTCGTATTCGGCCAAGCCGAGTTGGTCGTAAAGTTGGGCCGTTTGGCGGTTGCGCTGCTCGGCCCGCTGCCAGAATTCGCGTTGGTCGTGGCCGGGAAACATGGCCCGATCTTTTTGGCTTTGGTGCTTGAAGATGGCGCTCCGTTTGTGCAGCAGCTCTTCAGGGCTGAGCGGCACGGCCATCTGAATTCTATCCGGCTCCCATTCCTGCCAAGCGCCCCGATAGAGCCAGACTTCGCAAGCGCGGAACCAGTCGCGCTCGCGCACCTGCTCGACCGCACGCATCGCCGCCGCCAGGCAAACGCGATGCGTGCCGTGCGGATCGGAAAGATCGCCCGCGGCGTAGACCTGATGCGGCTGGACCTTTTCCAAAAGATCGACGGTGAGCTGCACGTCGGCCTCGCCGAGCGGCTTCTTGCGGACCGTGCCCGTTTCGTAAAAGGGCAAATCCATGAAGTGCAGCCGCTCGACAAGCACGCCGCATTCCCGCGCCGCCGCTCGGGCCTCGCCGCGGCGGATCATCCCCTTGATCTCCAGCAGCATCAGGCTGTCTAACTGCCCCGGCTTCTTGTTCCTGACGAACTCCTCGACCTGCCGATCGAGCCGCTCGCCGACGTCGCCGACGCCAAATCGCCGATTGAAATCGGCGACGAAATCGGCAAACCGCACGGCATCGCCGTCGAACACGGCGATGTTGCCCGAAGTTTGATAGGCGACGTGGACTTCGTGCCCCTGATCGACGAGCCGCAGCAGCGTACCCCCCATCGAAATCACGTCGTCGTCGGGATGAGGCGAAAAAATGAGCACGCGCTTCGGGAAGATCGAATCCGTGCGGCGGCGGATGTCGCCGGGACGCTTCCGCGGATCGGGCTTGCCGCCGGGCCAGCCGGTGATCGTCTCCTGCATCGCGCGGAACACGTCGACGTTGATATCGTAGGCCGGGCCGTGCGCGGCCACGAGGTCTTGCAAGCCCGACTCGTTGTAGTCCTCGTCGGTGAGCTTGAGGATCGGTTTCTTCATCGCCTGGGCGAGCCAGATCACGGCCTTACGGATCGTCGGCTCGTCCCAATTCACCGGACCGAGCAGCCAGGGGGTCTTGTATCGGGTGAGGTGCGCGGCGGCGGCCTCGTCGAGCATGACGAGCGCATTGAGATGGTTTTGGAGAAAGCTGGCGGCAATTGTCGGCGTGATCGGCCCTTCGACGGCCTGCGCGACCACGGCGGCCTTCCCTTCGCCGAATGCCATCATGATCACGCGCCGGGCTTCAAGGATCGTGCCGACCCCCATCGTGATCGCCCGTCGCGGCACGTGTTCCTCGCCGAAGAAATCGCTGGCGGCGTCGCGCCGCGTCACGCCGTCGAGTGCGATGAGCCGCGTGCGGCTATCGGGCGGCGAACCCGGTTCGTTGAAGCCGATGTGCCCCGTGCGGCCGATGCCCAGGAGTTGCAGATCGAGCCCGCCCGCCTCTTTGATCCGTCGCTCATAGGTCCGGCAATACTCGGCGACCTCGTCGACCGCGATCGTGCCGTCGGGAACGTGCGTGTTCTCCGGCCGGATATCGATCAGATCGAATAGATGCTCCCGCATGAAGCGGCGATAGCTCTGCAACTCGACCGGGCGAATCGGGAAATACTCGTCGAGATTGAACGTGACCACGCCGGCGAACGAAAGCCCCTCGTCGCGATGCAAGCGAACCAACTCGGCGTAAACGCCGATCGGCGTCGAGCCCGTCGCCAACCCAAGCACGCATGGCTTACCCTCCGCCGCGCGCTGGCGAACGAGCCCGGCGATTTCGGCGGCCACCGCCACGCTCGCCTGCTCAGCTTGGGTATAGGCCCGAGTGGGAATTCGTTCGCTGCGCGGAATCGAATCATGCATGTCCGCTCTCCTGAAACCGCTGCTATTCTGCGGTATGGCTCGTTTCACGGCAAGGGAGCGATCTCACCGGGAGGCTGTAGACTCGCGGCCTTTTGAAACGCGGAGCGAAGTTCGACCTGATGAAGCTTGGCCCATTCAAGGACCATGTTCAACGCTCGTGAGGGCAATTGGCCATCGATGATCGCTAACGCGTCGATGTCGATCTTCGCTGAATCGCCGCTATAGGCGGCGTGGAAGTGCGGCGGCGGATGATCGCTGTAGTAAATCTGGATGACGATCCCATAGAACCGCGAAACTTCAGGCATGAGATAAACGCCCTTGGAGCGCGGGAAACACGTCCTCGGGTCGTTTGCCGGTCATCTCTAGAAAAAGTGCGTCAGGACAGAGATCGATTTCGCCGGGCCACTCAACCGCTCCGCTATCGGTCACCGACACCGATTCAAACACAGCAGGCGCGTTCCACGCCGCGAACGCTCCTTTTCCTACAAGCGATGATAAATCAACGATGCCGCTTTCACCGCCGGCGTACCTTAGTTCGAGCCGGAAACCCGGCAATGCCTTCGCGCTGATGATTCTCATGTCGATATTATCCGAGGCAGCGTGCGGGCAGTCAAACCCTGCACGCCGCGTTGAAGCTGTCACGTGCAGCTCCTCCGATTCGGCGGAGGGTCGCCGATTCCGCGAGTTTTATGGGATACACCGCGTGACGAATGTTATGCGAAGTCGGCCGCCCCGCCCCGCGTCACGGCTGCAGGTCAGGAACGCCGATCGCACGGCCGTATTCAGTCACCATCTGCTCGGGCGTGGCGTTGTATGAATCTTTTAGGCTCTCTTGCCATGTCTTGCCTTCTTTAATCCCGTCGATGAAGGCGACGTACTTCTTTTGGTCTGCCCGCACCATGAACGTCGTAAGACTCGACGCGATGCCATAGCTGTTGGGGATTTGGATTATCTGATCGGAGTCGAAAATGCCCTGTACGCTGTGCGAGGCCCGCATGGTGAGCAGTGACGCTCGCTCTTTTCTTTGAACGGCGCCGCTGGCGGGGACCAACGTCTCGCCGATCCATTCGGCCATTCCCTCGTTGACCCACGACGGAAGCAGTCGCGGCGTTCGATAGCGAAAGATAAACCCGTGGCTCGTTTCATGCACCAACATTTGCGCGAAGTCATTCCGATCGTTTCCCCGATAACAGGCCATCACCACTCGGCCGTCGGTGCGCTGGTGACAGATCCCGAAGTAGCCTTCCCGAGCCGCGCCGAAGAATGTTCGCTCGAAATCCTGGAACTGCGATTTTTCGATGAAGGCCACGACGAGGCATTTCCCGCGCCACACCGGCGTTCCCTTCTTGATGCCGTACATGCCGCTCAGCATGTCGTACATGCGATCCAGACTCGCCACATAGGGGCCGACCTGATCGCGGGGAATATTGGAGCAGAAGGTGAATTCGGCCGTCTCGTAAACTTCCACGTCGGGAATCATCGACTTGATTTTCTCGACCTGCTTGCGATTCTCCTCGATCGTTGCTTCGTGTTCCTCGTTGGTAAGCTCCGGCCAGGGCTGCGCGCGATGCTTTAACGCCCGAGCGACCCATTGGGAGCGGAACTCGGCGGCCGCCTTGGCTTCTTTCTCGGCCTTCAAGTCGCGCGCCGATTTCTTATCGACCGGCGCTTCGTACATTTTTTCTCGGCCGATCGCGAGCGAACGGATCGAACCGAATTCGATGGCGAGCGGCTTGCTTGCCTCGTCCGTTTCGACGCGAAGTATCTTGGGCGGGCCGGAGGTCCCAGCGCGATCGAGCCTGAGCAATTTGCAGCGGATATACGACTTGCCCGATCGCAATTCGATATCGAGCCGCTGCTCCTGCTGCTTCGCGACTTCTAGTCGCGAGGCAAGCTCGACAGGCGTGAGCCCCCCGGGAGTGGCCGAGGCGATCTTCGAGTCGGATCCCAAAGGCGCCGCGCTGGATCCGTCAGGATCCTTGCCCAGCGATCGAGACGAAACGACGATCGATCCGAGCAAAATCGGTAGTATGATCGGCCAGAATCGCCAGAAAAAAATCCGTCGCATGGTTGTCTCGCCCGTGACTCGGCAGATTGACAACACACTATAGCAGAATCACGAGCGGGTTGAAAAAGGGGTCAGAACGTCAGAACGATTCAATAAATCGTTCTGACGTTCTGACCCCTTTTCTAATAGATCACGCCGATCCGCGCCAGCAGAGTGCTCGGCGGATCGAACGACGGCGTGCTGCTGGCGTAGGAGACATGGCGGGCGAAGACGTAGCCATATTCGATGCGGAAACCGAGACCGCTGTTGGTCGGGATTTGCTCCATCCCGTTGATGACCCGCCAGTCTTCGATATCGACGACGTCGTTTGCCCCGTCGGCGCGGCGGATCGCCCATTCGCCGCCGCCGAATTCGGCCGCGAAATACCACCATCGCTCGAAGCCTTCGCCGATCCAGAACCGATGGGCGATTCGCGGCCGCGGCGGCACGAGTTCGAACCGCGTGCTCTCCTCGGGCACCCAAATCAGTCCGGCCAGCGGAACCCAATGCACATCGACGCGGTCAAGGTACGCCGCCCCGATTCCCACCAGGAAATTCGGCGCGAAGCGATAGCCGAGGGCAAAATAATACGGCAGGCGATAAGCCGTGTTCTGATCGTTCGAGCCGTCGTAGTGACAGCCGGGCTGGACGCCGACGTCGAACATGATTGTGCTCGATAGTTTGCCAGCCCAAGCGATTTGCAAAGTGGCGTCGTACAGCTTTGCCGGCAAGTCCGGTGAATTCGGACCATCGACGAAGTGCGCCTGGGCGTCCGGCGATATCAGAAAGGCCGATTCGGGCGAGAGCGGAAACGGAATGGCAACCGTGGAATTCAAATCGAAATCGGTGAAGCCGACTCCCGTTTGCCGGCCGTGCCGCGGAAGGAAAGTGGCGTCGAATTCCACCCGCTGAACGGGCCGATTGCGGAAGCCGCTGAGCAGCGGATCGGGAGGCTGAACGTTTGGGACCAACAGGTCGTTATCGATCACGACGGGCTGGTTGACGTCGCCCGGCAACATATAGCTCTCGCACGCGCCGCCGACTCGTACCGACCGCAACTGCTCCGGCAGCTCGACCCCCGGCGTGGAATACGCGGACCCCGACACGTCGGTGTCGTAGAGCCGCGGCGATTCCGTGGCTCGCACGGGGGCCGGCAGGCTCATGCCAAGCGCGGCTGCGACCGCCAAGAAGAGCGTTTGCCGAAGAGCGCCTAACAAATCCGGCTGAGAGAAGGGGACAGTCCCCGTTTTTACTGCGCGGACTCCGCGAAAAAGGGGACAGTCCCCGCCGGATTTGTCAGGCGCTCTGAGTAACCGGCAGCGTGCGTGAGAGTGCGTCATGCTTGGCGGCCGGGTTCAATTGCTTCCAATCGCGGTTCGCTTCCAGGACGGAACGACGCGCATTTAGTACGAGATCCCGCCGCGAACGAAGACCGCGTTGCGCAGGTCGAGTTGGGATGGAGGGAAGTGGCGGTAATACAGCTCTCGGTCGAATGCGCCGCCGGCTTCGAGATAACCGCGCAAGGCCGTCGCGCTCCCTTCGGGCACCCACTCGATGCCGACCGACGTCTCGATGTCGTCGTAGTCGAATTGATCGGTGTTTCCATTGGCGCGTCGAATCGTCCAGGTGCCGCCGCCGTATTCGGCCGTCGTGTACCACCACAATTGATACGTGCCGGTCGTGGTGAGGCGGTGCGTGTATTTCGGCCGCGGGAAGAAGAACTCCCAGCGCGTATCGGGATCGGGGGTGTAGAAAATGCCTCCCGCCGGCAACAGCTTGATGTGGATCCGATCGATGTAGACCACGCCCAGCTTGAACTGGATGGCGGGGCTATAGTTGACCACGCCGAGCCCGCGCCCCATGACGCGAATGCTCTCCGTGTTGAACGTGTGAAAGTCGGTGTAGGCCCCGACGCGAACTCCCAACTCGGCGCTGAACCACGTGGAAACTTGCGGGTCCCAAGCGGTGTCGAGATAGGCGTCGTACGTCTGCGCCGGCAGATCGGCGCTGCCGGGGCCGTTCGATGGCGGACCGTCCCAAAGGTGCAGGCCGAAGCCGGGCGTCAGCAGAATGGGATTGGTGCTCCAGCCGGGCGGAATTGCAAAGGTGGCGGAGGTTTCGATGTCGTTGAACGCGACGCGGCGATTCCCCTGGTCGTATAGGTAGGTCTCCTGCAGGCGGATTTCCTGAAAGAAGCGGGTCCAACCGTTGATCGTCTCGAGCGGATTGCCGAGCGGCCCGCCCGGCCCGGAATAGGTCGGCGTGCCGTTGGGATAGATATAGCCTGGCGTCGTCGGCGCCGGGGTGTAGTACGGATTGGGCGCCGCATAGGGGCCGGGCGTCGCATAGGCCGGCGGCGGCGAGTAGGGGACCGCGCCCGGCGCGGCGTACGTCGCACCCGGCTGCGGCAGCCCCTGATCGGCGTAAGGGTCCCAACTCGGCGTGATGGGCTGGCCGCCTGAGATCGCCGGCGGCGCCATATCAGTACCAGGCGGTTGCGTAAGCTGCGTGGGGAAAAGAATACGTTGTTGGGCCGAAGCCCGCGCAGCCGGCATCGCCATCACGACGGCCAACAGAGCGCAGCAGCAACGTAGCGTCTTCGAGGCCATGGCCAACGCGGACAGAAGGGACGAAGGATTGCCGAGCGGCAAGAATGGGGAAAAGTTTCGGCGGTGGAATACCAAGAGCCGGCGTTTGCGTCAAGAGCAGCCGAAAATGATCGTCATTTTTGCCGCCGACGGCCGGTCGGGCTGTGATTGACAATTACCGCGCCAGAGGTATCTTAAACTATTGTCGGACGGACAATTTGGTTAGGGTCATGACTGCCCATCGCACGCGATTTTCGCGCTCGCTGGGCTTTTTTATTGGACTCACGCATGCTGCGCCGCTTGTGCAAGCTGGCGGGAGGCAGAACCGGCTTTTGGGTCGTCCGACCACGCTTAAATCCCGCGGCCTGCTTTCCACCGTTCGGCTGGCAACCGCTCACAGCATCCCCCAACGCTACCGCACTCTAAAGGAGTCTGCGCATGGCCACGATTCAAGAGCCCATGACGGCCACCATGGATGAAAGGGAATTGCTCTCCGCCCTGACGGCGCTTAAGAGGGGCGATTTTTCCGCCCGGCTTCCCCTGGAATGGACCGGTCTGGCGGGAAAAATCGCCGACGCCTTTAACGAGGTGATCGAACTCAACGAGCGGATGGCCAATGAATTGGATCGCGTCAGCCGGGTCGTCGGCAAGGAAGGAAAGATTTCGGAGCGGGCATCGCTGGGGGATGTCAGCGGATCGTGGGCCGATTCGATCGCCTCGGTCAACGCGTTGGTGAGCGATCTGGTGCATCCGACGCGAGAGACGGCCCGCGTGATCGGGGCCGTCGCCAAGGGGGACCTGTCGCAGACGATGGCGCTCGAGATCGACGATCGGCCGCTGGAAGGGGAATTCCTGCGGACCGCCAAGACCGTCAACAAAATGGTCGATCAGCTTGGCTCGTTCGCCTCGGAAGTGACGCGCGTGGCACGCGAAGTGGGCACCGAAGGGAAGCTCGGCGGGCAGGCGAAGGTCAAGGGCGTGGCCGGCACCTGGAAGGACCTCACCGACAACGTCAATCTCATGGCCGGCAATCTCACCGGCCAGGTCCGCAACATCGCCACGGTGACGACGGCCGTGGCCAACGGCGACCTCACGAAAAAGATCACCGTCGACGTGAAGGGGGAATTCCTCGAACTCAAAGACACCATCAATACGATGGTCGATCAGTTGCGGTCGTTCGCCTCGGAAGTGACCCGCGTGGCCCGCGAAGTCGGCACCGAAGGCAAGCTGGGCGGCCAGGCCAAGGTCGAAGGCGTGTCGGGCACCTGGAAGGACCTGACCGACAATGTGAACTCGATGGCCGGGAATCTCACCGGGCAGGTCCGCAATATCGCGGCGGTTACAACGGCCGTGGCTAACGGCGACCTGTCGAAGAAAATCACCGTCGATGTGAAGGGAGAAATCCTCGAGCTGAAGAACACGGTCAACACGATGGTGGATCAGCTTAGCTCGTTCGCGGCGGAAGTGACCCGCGTGGCCCGCGAAGTTGGCACCGAGGGAATCCTCGGTGGTCAGGCCCAGGTGAAGGGTGTCGCCGGCACCTGGAAGGACCTCACCGACAGCGTGAACTTCATGGCCAGCAATCTCACGGGTCAGGTGCGTAATATCGCCGAAGTGACCACGGCCGTGGCCAATGGCGACTTGTCGAAGAAGATCACCGTCGACGTTCGCGGCGAAATCCTGGAGCTGAAAGACACGATCAACACGATGGTGGATCAGCTTCGCTCGTTCGCGGCCGAAGTGACGCGCGTGGCCCGCGAGGTGGGCACCGAAGGCAAGCTCGGCGGGCAAGCCGACGTGCGCGACGTGGCCGGCACTTGGAAAGACCTCACCGACAGTGTGAACTTCATGGCCGGCAATCTCACCGGTCAGGTGCGCAACATCGCCGAAGTGACCACGGCCGTGGCCAATGGAGACCTGTCGAAGAAGATCACTGTCGATGTCCGCGGCGAAATCCTGGAGTTGAAAGACACGATCAACACGATGGTCGATCAACTTCGCTCGTTCGCGGCCGAAGTGACGCGCGTGGCCCGCGAGGTGGGCACCGAAGGCAAGCTGGGCGGGCAGGCCGACGTGCGCGACGTGGCAGGCACGTGGAAAGACCTCACCGATAGCGTGAACTTCATGGCCGGAAACCTCACCGGCCAGGTGCGCAACATCGCCGACGTCACGAAGGCCGTCGCCAACGGCGACCTCTCGAAGAAGATCACCGTCGACGCGAAGGGAGAGATTCTGGAGTTGAAGAGCACCGTCAATACGATGGTGGATCAGCTCAGCTCGTTCGCCGCGGAAGTGACTCGCGTAGCCCGCGAAGTGGGCACGGAAGGCAAACTCGGCGGACAGGCCGAAGTGAAGGGCGTGGCCGGCACTTGGAAGGACTTGACCGATAGCGTGAACTTCATGGCCAGCAACCTGACCGGGCAGGTGCGCAACATCGCCGACGTGACCACCGCCGTGGCCAACGGCGACCTCTCGAAGAAGATCACGGTCGACGTCCGCGGCGAAATCCTCGAACTCAAGCAGACGATCAACACGATGGTCGATCAATTGCGGTCCTTCGCGGCGGAGGTGACGCGCGTGGCTCGCGAAGTGGGCACCGAAGGCAAGCTCGGCGGGCAGGCCGACGTCCGCGGCGTGGCGGGCACGTGGAAAGACCTCACCGACAGTGTGAACTTCATGGCCGGCAATCTCACCGGCCAGGTCCGCAACATCGCCGACGTGACGAAGGCCGTGGCCAACGGCGACCTCTCCAAAAAGATCACCGTGGACGTGAAAGGGGAGATCCTCGAGTTGAAGAACACCGTCAACACGATGGTGGATCAGCTTAGCTCGTTCGCCGCCGAGGTGACGCGCGTCGCTCGCGAAGTGGGCACGGAAGGAAAACTTGGCGGCCAAGCCAACGTGAAGGGCGTGGCCGGCACCTGGAAAGACCTCACCGATAGCGTGAACTTCATGGCCGGCAATCTCACCGGCCAGGTGCGCAATATCGCCGAAGTGAGCACGGCCGTGGCCAACGGCGACCTGTCGAAAAAGATCACGGTCGACGTCCGCGGCGAGATTCTGGAGTTGAAGGACACGATCAATACGATGGTCGATCAGTTGCGGTCCTTCGCCTCGGAAGTGACCCGCGTGGCCCGCGAGGTCGGCACCGAAGGGAAGCTAGGCGGGCAGGCGAGCGTGCCCGGCGCCGTCGGCACGTGGAAAGACCTCACCGACAGCGTGAACTTCATGGCCGGCAATCTTACCGGCCAGGTCCGCAACATCGCCGATGTGACGAAGGCCGTGGCCAATGGCGACATGTCGAAGAAGATCACGGTCGATGTGAAGGGAGAGATTCTCGAGCTGAAGATCACCGTCAACACGATGGTCGATCAGCTCAGCTCATTCGCGGCGGAGGTGACGCGCGTCGCCCGCGAGGTCGGCACCGAAGGGAAGCTAGGCGGACAAGCCCAGGTGAAGGGCGTCTCGGGGATGTGGAAGGAGTTGACCGATAACGTCAACTTCATGGCCGGCAATCTGACGAGCCAGGTCCGCGGGATCGCGAAAGTCGTGACCGCCGTGGCCAACGGCAATCTTAAGCAGAAGCTGACGGTCGAGGCCAAGGGGGAGATCGCCGCCCTGGCCGACACGATCAACAGCATGATCGACACGCTCGCCACGTTCGCCGATCAGGTGACCACCGTGGCCCGCGAGGTGGGTGTCGAAGGGAAGCTAGGCGGGCAGGCGAGCGTGCCCGGCGCCGCCGGCACTTGGAAGGACCTGACCGACAACGTCAACCAGCTTGCCGCGAATCTCACGACTCAGGTCCGCGCCATCGCCGAAGTCGCCACGGCTGTGACGAAGGGAGACCTGACGCGATCAATCAAGGTCGAGGCGCTCGGCGAAGTGGCCGCGCTGAAGGACAACATCAACGAGATGATTCGCAATCTCAAGGACACCACGCTCAAGAACAGCGAGCAGGACTGGCTCAAGACGAATCTCGCTAAATTCAGCCGCATGCTCCAGGGTCAGAAAGACCTACTGACGGTCGGGCGGCTGATTCTCTCCGAACTGGCGCCGGTGGTTTCCGCGCAACATGCGGTGTTCTACATCCTCGATCCAGCGGAATCGCAGTTATCGCTTTTGGCGAGCTATGCCTTTGGCGAACCGGACTCCCTCGGAAATCGACTGGCGCTGGGGGAAGGGCTGGTCGGGCAGTGCGCTTTCGAAAAGCAAAAGATTCTGCTCACCAACGTCCCCAAGGATTACATTCGCATCACTTCGGGCCTCGGTGACGCCTCTCCGCTCAACATCATCGTGCTGCCGATCATTTTCGAAGGGCAGGTCAAGGCCGTGTTGGAGCTGGCCTCCTTCGAGCGATTCAATCCCACGCACCAAGCGTTCTTGGACCAGTTGACGGAAAGCATCGGCATCGTGCTCAACACGATCGAGGCCAATATGCGGACGGAGGACCTCCTGAAGCAGTCGCAGTCTCTGGCGAAGGAACTGCAAAGCCGACAGCAAGAATTGCAGCAAACCAATCAGGAGCTGCAAGAAAAGGCCCAGTTGCTGGCCCACCAGAATGTCGAGGTCGAGCGCAAGAATCAAGAGGTCGAGCAAGCCCGCCAGGCGCTCGAGGAAAAGGCCAAGCAGCTTTCGTTGACCTCGAAATACAAGTCGGAGTTCCTGGCCAACATGTCGCACGAGCTGCGCACGCCGCTGAACAGTTTGCTGATCCTTTCCGATCAGTTGTCGAAGAACCCCGACGGCAATCTGACCCTCAAGCAGACCGAGTTCTCCAAAACGATCCATTCC
>DASZFO010000222.1 GCA_035939775.1 Pirellulales bacterium
CCACGAAGCGCCGGCCGTATTCACGCTTTATGTCCTGATCGGCGCGGTGATCATCAAGGAAGTGATGTTTCGGCTGTTGCACCGCACCGGCCAATCGATCGGCAGCGAGGCGGTGAAGGTGACCGCCTGGCACCATCGGGCCGACGCGATCACCTCGGGCGCCGCGTTCATAGGCATTTCAGTCGCTTTGATCGGCGGCCCCGGCTACGAGCAAGCCGACGGCTGGGCGGCGCTCGTGGCCTGCGTCGTGATCGCCTACAACGGCGTGCGCCTGTTCCGCGGAGCGCTCGATGAGATGATGGACAAAGCTCCGCCGCCTGAGATCGAGGCCCGCATTCGCGAAATCGCCCGAGGAATCCCCGATGTGGCGGCGATCGAGAAATGCCGCGTCCGACGTAGCGGCCTCTCGCTGTTCGTCGAGATCCACGTCGAAGTGGATGGCAGCCTCACCGTCCGCCGCGGCCACGAGATTGCCCACGACGTGAAGCAAGCCCTGCTGGAGGCCCAACTCTCGATTATCGACGTGACGGTGCACATCGAACCGGCTGGCGGATGAAGTGCCGAAGGTCAGAGTTCGGAGGTCGGAGGTCAGCGGTTGCAGTTCGCAGATCGTGCGTTAGCCGGTTCGCTTGCGAACCGAAGTGCGTGACGGTCGTTCATCCCGCCGCAAGCGACGGGGCTAACGACCGCGAACCAATTCCTCCGACCTCTGTCCTCCGATCTCCGGCTTCCTTCTTGTCGCTGGCTTGCGACGACAATTCCAGCCCGCTATCCTATCCGTTGTTCACTTCCTATCGCTAAGGAGAAGGCCATGAACGACATCGGCGTGGCAGTCGTCGGGGCGGGATTCATCGGGCCGGTTCACGTGGAGGCCTTGCGCCGGCTGGGGCTTCCCATCCGCGGCATCCTGGGCTGCGACGATGCCGAATCGCAGCGCGCCAAACAGTCGCTCGGCCTGCCGAAGGCCTACGCCAGCCTCGACGAGGTGCTGGAGGATACGACCGTGCAGTCGGTCCATCTCGCCGTGCCCAACGTGCTGCATTATGAATTCGCCAAGCGGGCCATCACCGCGGGCAAGCACGTGCTGTGCGAAAAGCCGCTCGCAATGACTTCAGAGCAATCCGGTGAATTAGTCGAATTGGCCAAGGGGAAGCGATTGGCGGCGGCAGTCTGCTACAACGTGCGCTTCTATCCGTTGAATTTGGAAGCCCGCGACCGAATCGCGCGCGGCGAAGTGGGCCAGATCTTCGCAGTCAACGGCAGCTACACGCAAGACTGGCTTTTCTACGACACGGACTACAACTGGCGCGTGTTGGCGGATCAAGGCGGCGCGCTGCGGGCCGTGGCGGACATCGGCACGCACTGGATGGACCTCATCACGTCCGTAACCGGATTGGAAGTCGAATCCGTGATGGCCGATCTGAACACCGTGCATCCCATCCGCAAACGACCGAAGGGAGAAGTCGAAACCTACAGCGGCAAATTGGCGACCGAGCGGCCAACCGAGCCAGTCGCGATCAATACCGAAGACTACGGCTGCGTGCTATTCCGCTTCAAAGGCGGGGCGCGCGGCAGCCTGTGGGTCTCGCAGGTGACCGCCGGGCGCAAGAACTGCATTCGCTACGAGATTGCCGGATCGAAGACCGCCCTGGCCTGGAATAGCGAATCGCCCAACGAGCTGTGGATCGGCCACCGCAACCAAGCCAATGAAAGCCTGATTCGCGATCCATCGCTGGTCGGGCAGCTTGCCCGCGGCTATCTCAATTATCCGGGCGGGCACAACGAGGGCTTTCCCGACGCTTTCAAGCAATGCTTCCGCTCATTTTACAACTACATCGCGGCGGGCGACTTCGCGGCCGAACCGCTCTATCCGACCTTCGCTCAAGGCCACAAGGAAGTGCTGCTCTGCGAAGCGATCTTGAAGAGCCATCAGAAGCAAGCGTGGGTCCGGGTGTAGGCCCAAGTTGACGGCAGCTTGGTAAGATGTTATCTTACAATTATGAAAACGTCGCTATCGTCGAAAGGACAAATCGTGTTGCCCGCCGACTTGCGGCAGCAAGATGCACTTGTGGCCGGTCAACAGTTCGAGATCGAACGAATTCAGGCGGGCGAGTACCGACTCAAGGCGATTCCAGGGACTGGGGAGCTAGGGATCGTCGAGTGGCTACTTTCGTGTCCAGTCAAGGGCTGGTTTCAACCCATGCCTTCCGAATCGACGGCGGATTTGTGAAGGCGGATGTCAATCAAACAAACCGGCATGAATGTTTCTCGTCGACGTCAATGTTCTCAGTGAGGCCACCAAGCCGAGGCCCAGCCAATTGGCTCTCGACTGGCTCGATCGCAACCGTTCGGAGTTGTCTGTAAATCCGATCATTCTCGGCGAGTTGGAATATGGGATTCTTCGCCTGCCGGTAAGTCACAATCGGACAAAATTGCTCGACTGGTTCACTGCCGGCCTCACCCGATTGTCCACGTGGCCGATCGACCGGGAAACCGGTCACGTCTGGGCAGGTCTCCTGGCCCGGCTCGTCCGTAAAGGTCGTGCAATGCCGGTCAAGGACAGCTTGATCGCAGCGACGGCGCTCCAACATCAACTCACGGTGGCCACGCGCAACACGCGAGATTACAAGCACGCCGGTGTACGGCTGGTGAACCCGTTTAATTCTTGACGACCGGCATCACTCGAGCCTCAAATCCAGCGGGAGTCTTTCACCGCCGTTGATGGTGAACAGCGCAAGCAGGGTTTTTTTGCTGGTGGATTGCGGGATGAATTTGACGCCGCCGTCGGCCATCGCGGCCAGGAAGCCGCCGTCGCGCTCGCCGAACAGGCCGGCCGACGGATCGCGTTCATCGATCGCCAGATCGTCCGGCTTGGTCCACTGTACGGCCCGATCCGGCGCCGCCTCGACGACGAGAATCGTTTGCGAAAGACCGTCGGTGAAATCGGCAGGCTTCCGCCCTTGCTCGCCGAAGAACGCGAACTTCCTGCCGACCGGCACGAGCATCATCGTGCGATTGAATTCCCCGACCGGTTTTCCGAACGGCGAGCGATAGACCGCCGGCATGCGCGGCAACAAGCGCTTGTTGGACTGGCTATCCCAAGGCTGATCTAGGCGGAATTGCTTATAGAGATTCTGCTGGCCCAGAGATGGCAGGATCGCCACGCGCCAGCTCAAGAGCGGTTTGCCTTGCGAATCGCAAATCGCTGCCGGCGGAAACTGACCTTCCGCGTCGGCATAGGAGCGCATCGCGAGTGCGATCTTCTTGAGATTATTTTCCGCCGGCCCGCGCTTGAACTCCTCGCCGGACTTTGGCCGGAGATTTGCCGGGTTTCTGAGCGGATTGTTGTCGCCCGGATTCGGCGAATTGTTGCTTGCGAACGGCGTAGTGCCGTTGCCAGGAAACAGTGGAATCTTGGATGGCGGCCCATTCGGCTGCTGCGGGACGGGGCTGAAGGCTTTCGCGCCCGAAGCACTTGTGTCTGGCGCGGCCGGGCCGCGAGCAAAGGATCCGCCCACTCCCTTGAACGAATCGACCAACGATAGGATCGTGTCGATTTCAATCGTCACGCTGGCGCGAATCGTGGGGCCCGAGTTCGATAGCTCGAGCGAATCAAGGATCTTGGCCGCGTCGGGAGGCATTTTGGCAGAGTTCATTTTCGCGGCGGCTAGCATCCCGTCGCCCATTTTCTTCATCTGCTCGGCCGTGGCCGCGTCCTTGAAGATCGCAATGCCCCTAAGCCGGATGTCGTCGCCGATGTCCGCTTGCAATCCGCCGCCGCGAATCGCGTCCGGCCCAAAGGGCATCGCGCTCAGGTTGGCCCCGACCGGTCCGGCGGCTCTGGCCAGGTTTTTCAGCGAGCCGGCCATCGCCAGCGACTTCGAGAAATCGACCTCGTTCATCGCGGCTGTCAATTCGTCGGAGAGCCTGGCGGGACCGTCGCGTTCGAGGACCTCGCGCAGCGCAGTCTCTTCGCCGACGGCCACTGTCCGATCATCGATCCGGCAGAACGCCATGCGATTGCTGATGTTCATTTCGTACCGGCCCACCGATTTCTTGACCCTTTGATTCGCGTCGGCAAAATCCTGGTCTGTCACGATGCGATTGAAATGAACGACGCCCGCCCCCTGGCCCGTTTGCGCGCGAGCGCCGATCGTCATTCGGCCGACATCCTCGGGCTTGAACTTGGAATCCTTGGGGATACTGCGATTCAGTGCAGTGAGCATGTCCGCGGCTCGGGCCTTGATCTTTTGCCCCGCGCCGCTGGAAATGATCCCTTTGATATCGGCCGAGAGCACGAAATCGGAATCATTGGGCACAAAACGGAGATCGCTTCCCGCTCCGCCTTTCGGCCCGAGAACCATCCAAGCACCGATCCCGCCGCCGGCGAGAAACAGCAGGATTGCAAGAGCGATCATCGGAACGCCCAGGCCCGTCGACGGCCCGCCGGCACGCTCGATCACCGGCGGTGCGATGGACTTGCCGATCCGCGAGTCGAAGGAGCCTTCTGCTTGCATCTCGATCGACGGTGGTCGAGGCGGCCCTCTCCAAGCCGGCGCCGGCGCGGATTGAGCTGGCTCCGGCATGGGACGATGTTCCGCGACAACTTCCGCAACGAACAGCGGTGGCGCAGCGACGGCCGCCGCCGGAACATCGACCGGCGCATTACACTTCGGGCAAGGCACCCGCCGCCCAGCAAACTGTTCTGGAGCCGATAACTTCTGCCCACAGCTAATGCACGTTACGGTGATGTTCATGGTCTACTTCCTCGCCCTCTTATGCCGTAGCGGCAGCCAGGCGCCGTTCTCGCGGCTGCTGGCCACCGATTGCTCGATGAAGTACATCCCTTCGACGCCGTCGTTGACGTTTGGATAGACCGTATCGACTGTGGCGAACTTTTGACCCGCGGCCCTGGCGGCCATGGCGTCGAAAGCTGCCCGATACACATTGGCAAACGCTTCGAAAAAGGCCTCTGGATGGCCGCATGGTAGACGGCAAGCGCCTTTGCCCGCCTCATTAATATAGGGCGCAAGTGGGTCTCGAGTGTAAATCGCGTGGGGCTGGCCATTGCGGCGAACCACCATTTTGTTCGGCTCCTCTTGATGCCACACGAGCGAGCCTTTCGTGCCGTCGATCTCGATGAATAGATCGTTCTCCCGGCCATGACTGATTTGCGAAGCGGTGACGGTCCCCAGTCCGCCGTTCTCGAAGCGAATCACGGCCGTGCCGTAATCGTCGAGCTTCCGGCCCGGCTCGAAAATCTTGAGATGGCAGCTTATCGAATCGGGCATCAGGCCGGTCATATAGCGGGCTAGGTTGTAGGCGTGCGTGGCAATATCGCCGAAGCACCCGGCGGCGCCGCTCCGCGCGGGATCCGTTCGCCAGCCGGCCTGCTTCTCGATGCCGGCGATTAGCGGCTTGCGGAGCCAGCCCTGAATATAGAACGACCGCACGGCGTTGATCTCGCCAAACTCTCCCCCAAGGATCATCTGGCGGGCTTGCCGCACAAGCGGATAGCCGGTGTAGTTGTGCGAGACGGCAAACACGACGCCGGAGCGGTCGACGATTTCGGCAAGCTGCTCGGCTTGCGCCAGATCGAACGTGATTGGCTTGTCGCAGACGACGTTGAAGCCCGCCTCGACGGCCGCCTTAGCGATCTCGAAGTGCGTGTTGTTCGGTGTCGTGATCGAGATGAAATCGACGCGCTGGTCGGCTGGCAGGGCCTTTTCCTTTTCGACCAATTCGCGATAGGAGCCATAGGCTCGCGCGGGCGGCACATCATAATCGGCCGCGGAGGCCTTGGAGCGCTGCGGATCGCTGGAAAAGGCGCCGGCCAAGAGAGCGGCCCGATTGTCGAGCACCGCGGCCGTGGCATGCACTCGGCCGATGAACGAGCCTTGGCCGCCGCCGATCAAGGCCATCCGCAGCTTGCGATTGAGAGTTCCGTTGGTGGGCATTTTTGGGGACTGGGGGCTAGGGGCTGGGGACTGGGAAGGCGGCGGCCGCGTCGCGGTCGCGTCATTCGAGGCCCGAGCCCCGAATCCCGATCCCCGCTTCAGTTCTCCCCATTTTTATGAAATGCCGCGACGTTCGCCAGTCGCGGGAAGAAAAATTGAGTTCCGCCCCGAACAAGTTGGCGGAAAGTTTGGCCATTCACCGCAATTCGTCCCGCGCGTCCGCCTTCCGGCGGTCGTACTTCGGTTCGCAAGCGAACCGGCCAACGAACGATCTTCCTTTTACCGACCGCCGGCTGGCCACTGCCGACTTCTGCCCCGTTCCGCGCTGGCGAGCGGTTCGGCAAACGGGTATGATGCCCGATGACGGGGGAAGCGGAAATCGCCGGCGGCAAGGAACACGTTGCTGGGATTTAACCATTTATGGAGCAGACGAACATGACCAAGTTGTTTCGGCGCACGCGCGCGGTTTGGCTGATGGCCGGAGTTCTTGCGGCCGCGATGGTCGGCGGGATGTTGTCGGGAGTGGTCTTGCATTGGTTCAGCCCTGCGGGCGACGACCGCCCTCTGGCGGATGGTTTTTTCAAGGCGATCAACGCGCACGCCTCCGCCACCAATTCGCAAGAATCGCTGATCCTCGCCACCGGCGAGGTGGACACAGCGATCGAAGCAGTCTACACGCTCGACCCGCTAACCGGCGAGCTGCGTGGGGCCGTGCTCAATCCGGCCAAGGGAGGATTCGCCGGCCGATTCAGTTATCCGAACCTAGCCAAGGATTTTGAAGGTGTGAAGAACCCGAAGTTCTTGATGGTTACCGGCGTCGCCGAAATGCGGCAAGGCTATCGCGGCGGCAAATTTGCGAGGAGCGCGGTCTACGTGGCCGAAGTCACCAGCGGCAAGGTTGTTGCCTATGGCGTCCCCTGGGACCCGACCAAAGCGGCTTCCCCGCAAGGCTACGTGGGGACCCTTATTCCACTCGGCGCATTCACGGCCCGCGACACCTCGATCCGGCAGTAAAATCGTTTAACCCGGAGCCAACGGCGACGGTGGCAGGTAAGTGGCCGTCGCCGTTGGCTCCGGGTTAAACAATGCGAGACCTATAGACGACATGTTGCAACAAACTGCGAAATCGGCGATCGTCCGGCTCAACGGTCAGCCGCGCGAAATAACGACCGGCACATCGGTCGCCGCGCTCTTGACTGAGCTGAGGCTGGCAGCCAATCAGGTGGCCGTCGAAGTGAATCTCGATTTGGTCCCGCGAGCGATCCATGGCGAGCATTTACTAGCGGACGGCGATCGTGTGGAAATCGTCACCCTCGTCGGCGGCGGATGAAACGTCCGACTCCCTCTCCCTCTGGGAGAGGGCTGGGGTGAGAGGCATTGTCAATCGACACTAAAACGCACCGCTGGTGGTTAGCCCATGAACCACGTGGCCATGATCGACATCTCCGCCGAGGACAAGCTGCGCGTCGGCAGCCACGATTTGAGCAGCCGCTTGATCGTCGGCACGGGCAAGTATGCCAGCTATGAGTTGATGGGCAGGGCGCTTGAACTTTCAGGCACCGATTGCATCACCGTCGCCGTCCGCCGCGAGCGATTGATCGACTCCGCGGGCAACAATCTACTCGATTTCATCGATAGCCGCCGCTACACGCTCCTGCCCAACACGGCCGGCTGCTTTACCGCGGACGACGCGATTCGCGTGGCGCGGCTGGGTCGCGAGATTCTCCAGGGCCTCGAAAATCCCGGCGCCGATTGGGTCAAGCTCGAAGTGCTGGCCGACAAGAAGACGCTCTTGCCCGATCCGGTCGCGACGCTCGAAGCCACCGAGCGGCTGGTCGGCGAGGGCTTTCAAGTGCTCTGCTACACGAGCGACGATCCGATCATCGCACGGCGGCTGAAGGAGGCCGGCGCGACGAGCGTCATGCCGGCCGGCAGCCCGATCGGCTCGGGACAAGGCATCCTCAATCCCAATAATATCCGCATCTGTCTGGAGTATCTCAAGGAAGGGGATCCCGATTATCCGGTCATCGTCGATGCGGGCGTTGGCACGGCGAGCGACGTGACCATCGCTATGGAATTGGGCGTCGACGGCGTGCTCTTGAACACCGGCATCGCCCACGCCGCCAATCCGCTCGGCATGGCCCAAGCGATGAAGGCCGCGATGCTCGCCGGCCGGTTGGCCTATCTCTCCGGCCGAATCCCCAAGAAGCTCTACGCCACCGCCAGCAGTCCGGAGGCCGGAAGAATTGAGGCCAGCGGCCGGGGACCAGAGGCCCGGGAAGCGGTACGTCCGAAATGACGCTGCGACGGCAGTCGCTTGGGGCCGAATTTGCGGTTCTTGTCGGCGATGATCGTGCAGCACCGTGGCCCGATCGCCTCTTCCGCAACGTTGACTTTCGGCAGCCGTAACGTAGATAAACTACGACGGACATCGCCATTTCTCCCCAGTGGCAAGTGAGCCGCCGCGCAACGTTGGAGTTCGGGCTTTAGCCTGCCCGGAGCAGCCTGAAAGCTGAACACCGACCGACCGACTTCCGACCTCCGACTTCCGACCTCCTGCATCGCGAGCGAGGCGGATGGCAATCACGACTGGGTGACTTCAATGAAAAAAGGCTCGCTCCTCCTGGTAGACGACGATCGGCACGTCCTGGAATCGATGGCCGAGTGGCTGCGCGAACAGGGATATCGGGTCGATGCAGCCGCCGACCGTGCCGCTGCCATCGCTGCGCTGGGCCGAAAAGCGTTCGACCTGGTACTGGCCGATATCCGACTGCCCGACGGTGACGGCTTCGATGTGCTGGCCCATTGTCGCGAGCACTATCCGCGCACGTCGGTCATCCTGCTCACCGGTTACGGCACGGTCGAGGCGGCCGTCGAGGCCATCCGCGCAGGGGCCTTCGATTTCCTCACCAAACCGCTGATCGATGAAGAGCTGGAGATGGCGATCCAGCGGGCCCTCAATCAGCGCGAGGTGCTCGAAGAGAACAAGAACCTCAAGGCCCAGCTCGATCTGCGATTCGGCATGGAGAACATCATCGGCCACGATCATCGGATGCTGCGCATCTTCGACATGATCGACAGCATCGCCGACACCAAGGCCACCGTGCTCATCACCGGCGAAAGCGGCACCGGCAAATCGCTCGTCGCTCGCGCCATCCATCGCCGCAGCTCGCGCCGCAACAAGGCGTTCGTCGAGATCGCCTGCGGGGCGTTGCCCGAGACGCTGTTGGAAAGTGAACTGTTCGGTCACGTCGCCGGGGCCTTCACCGGCGCGGCGGGAGATAAGCTCGGCAAGTTCATGCAGGCCGACGGCGGCACGATCTTTCTCGACGAGATCAGCACTGCCAGCCCAGGGATGCAAGTGAAACTGCTGCGGGTAGTGCAGGAGATGGAGTTCGAGCAGGTGGGCGGGAACAAGACATTTCGCGTGGATAGCCGCGTGATCCTCGCCACGAACGAAGACCTTGCACAAGCCGTGGCCGCCGGCCGCTTCCGGCAGGACCTCTATTATCGCGTGAACGTGATCAACATCGAGCTGCCGAGCCTCCGCGATCGGATCGCCGACATCCCGCTCTTGGCCAAGCACTTCTTCGAGCAGATCCGCGAGGAATCGGGCAAGAAGATGCACGGGATCAGCGACGACGCGATCGTCGCCCTGCAGCGGCATCGCTGGCCGGGAAACGTGCGCGAGCTGCAAAACGTCGTCGAGCGGGCCGTGCTGTTGGGCAAGAGCGACAAGGTCGGCGTCGAAGACCTGCCGCTGAACCTCGCCGCCGCGGCCCCGATCTCGGCCTCCGCCGCCGCCGGACGCTCACTGAAGCAAGCTCTCGAAGCCCCCGAGCGGCAGATCATCCTCGAAGTGCTCGAGAGCAACAACTGGAACCGCCACGCCACGGCCGAAACCCTGGGGATCAACCGCACCACGCTCTACAAGAAGATGAAGCGCCTCGGTCTGGAAGATGGGCACGGGGATGCGACAACCCGCCGCGTTATATCAGGCCTCGGCCCCGCGCCGAGCGGCGCAATCTAGCGCATCCCAGTGTACTCCCCACGCCCCGTCGTGAGGAAGCGGAATCACAGCGCGGCGCGATGACGACACTCGCGCGCTCAGAGCTATCCGTCTTCCTCCGCAGACACTATAATGGCCGTTGAGGAAATTCTATGACGAGCCGACGCTACACGGTATTCTTAGAAGCACAATCGGATGGCGGATATCACGCCGCATGGCCGGCCCTGCCAGGTTGCCACTCGGAAGGCGACACGCTCGACGAAGCGACCGCCAACATTCGCGAGGCGATCGAGGTCTACGTCGAAAGCATGTTCGCTCACAACGAAGCGCCACCTATCGAAGACGTGGTTTGACGGTTGACGAGTTTGTGGCGCGCCTTTGAACTCAGCGTCCGCGGTGCGCCGATTGAACGGACTGAAGCATCTCGAGGAATCGCCCGCAATCTCGGAAATCGGGTAAGATGAATTGCGCGCCGTGCGCTCTTAGTTTCCGCGAATGATCTCCGTTTGCGACCGCAATGAAGGGGATGCCGAGCCGCCGGCTTGCTTGCAAGTCCCACAAGCCGTCCCCGACATAGATGACCGATTCAAATTCCTCTCTTCCGCAACGTTCGAGCGCACGTGCATGAGCGATCGACATGATCTGTTCGCGCTGCGTCGAATCGTCGGCCGAGGAAAATGCAATTGTTTCAACGTTGAAGCCGGCCATGCGAAGTTTGAGTTGCGCCGATCGCGCCCATCCCCCTGTGGCCAAAGCGACGGCCAGATCGTCTCTCGCCGACAGCGCTGAGAGCATGCTCAAAGCGCCGGGGATTGGCGAGCACGAAATCCGATTCGCGCAAAGAGCCTGATGCAGCAGCTCTACGAATCGATCCCGGATCCGCTCCACGTCGCCACGAATCGGCATGCGGCCAAAGTGCGACACAATGATCTCCGTGGCGATGCCGGAGTCCGTTACGTGTTGATACCGCGACCAGTCGCGATCGATCTGCGGCAGGTTCAGCACTTCCGCTACCGCCTGAGCATAGCAATCCGCGTCGACATCGTCGGATTGCGTCAGCGTGCCATCGATATCGAACATGACGAGATGCATAGCAAGTTGGCACAGGCTGCCTCTTGGTGTCCGCGTCTTCACGAACCGCACTGGACGCGGAGGGGGTTCGATAGCGTAGAATGTAAAAGAATCAATGGCCCAGGGTCTAGTTCGATGACGACGCGTGATTTCGAGCCACTGGCGGTCGCGGTGCCGCTCCGCGAGGAGCCGGAGGGAGTGTTTCGCGTTGGCAGGAGCCGTGTCCTCTTGGAACTGGTGCTCCGGGCGTTCAAGGCCGGCGCCACGCCCGAGGCCATCGTCCAGTCCTATCCGACGCCTGATTTGGTAGACGTCTACGCGGTCGCTAGCCGCTTTCTGGCGGCGCCTGCTCCGTTTGAAGATTATCTGCGCCATTGCGACGAAGCGGCGGAGGAGGTCCGGCGGAAGCTAGAAGAGGTTCAGGGTCCTCAGGGCAATCTGCGTGCGATCTTGTTAGCCCGCGCGAAAGTCATGGAGGACGAGCGTGCTCAGGCTGCTCAGTGATGAGAATTTCAATGGCGACATCCTGCGCGGCCACTTTCGCCGACGCCCTGAATTGAACGTCGCTCGCGTTCAAGACGTCGGACTCGGCGCGGCTCTTGACCCAGATGTCCTGGCAAAGGGCAGCCGTCGAAGGTCGCATTGTGCTCACGCATGACCGCAACACTTTGCCGAACTTCGCCTTCGAGCGAGTGCGGGCAGGACAGCCGATGGCTGGCGTGTTTGTTGTCAGCGATCTGATGCCTGTCGGCCAAGCCATCGACGAAATCAGGCTCGCAGTCGAGTGCATGACGCCGGATGAGTGCAAGAATCTAGTGACGTTCTTTCCGATGTAGTTGTCCGCACGCGCGAGCCAACGGCAAATTGTCTCGATATGGAGGTCGAGGAAGATCCCCTAAAATGAGAACGTGCGGCAGCGGCGGCGAGGCGTCGTCACGGCGGGGCGTGATGACTGCACTCTTCCTCCACCGCCGCTTGTAGTTCCTTGAACAATCGCGCCAAGTCTGCCGGCTGGTGGTGGGCGTTTAAGCCGCTGGGGTTCGGCAAGAGCCAGAGCGTTGCGCCGGCCAATCGTTCGGGCTGCCGGCCGAGAACGGCGCGCGGACGGCCGAATGCGGCGCGGTATGAAGTCAATCCGAGCAGGGCTACGAAACGCGGGCGATAACGCCGCACCTTGCGCTCCAGCCGCTTGGCCGCTTGCTGCAGCTCAGCCCGCGTTAGCTCATCGGCGGTCGCCGTTGCCCGGCCGACGATATTGGTGATTCCCAGGCGGTAGTCCAAGAGCCGGATTTCCTCGAACGGCGGTAGAACTCTCGGAGTGAATCCGCCCGCATGCATCGCCGGCCAAAAGCGATTGCCGGGACGGCCAAAATGATGCCCGATAGCCGCGGAGTACAGGCCCGGATTGATGCCGACGAAGAGCACCTGAAGTCCGTGGTCGATCACATCCCGAACGGTTCCCGCCCGCGCCGACTCAAGCTGGGCCCGCGTCGGCCGCCAGGGCTCTTCCGTTAGCTCGACTGGTTGTGTCTTTCCCATGGCCACGCATCGTATCAGCGCCAAGTAGGCCATTCCAATACGTTGGGGGCCACTCTAATTTGTGAGCGCGCTCATATTATCTCTTGACACGCGGCCGCTTCGGGTAATAATATGAGCGTGGTCATTATAAGTGGGGCGGAGCCGGCCCTGGAAAGTTGAACGATGCGAATCACCGCGGAAGAAAAGAGTGCGACGCGACAGCGGATTTTGCAAGCCGCAGTCGAATTGTTCCGCGCCCGCGGATTCGATGCCACCACGACCCGCGATATTGCCGGAGCGGCGGAGATCGCGACCGGGACGCTTTTCAACTACTTCGCCACCAAGGAAGCGATCGTGGGATCGCTCGCGGAGGAGGCCCTCGTTCGGGCTCGGGCCAACTTCGCGCGGCGAAACGGCGCTCGCGACCTCGAAGAAAACTTGTTCACGTTGGTCGCGTCCGAGTTGCGGCAACTTAAGCCACTGCGGAAATTTATCGCACCGCTGTTGGAGACTTCGCTCTCGCCGCTCTCGACGGCGCGGCGACCAGAAGCGGCCGAATCGTTGCGGATCGAACATTTGGAGATCGTCGTTCAATTGGCTCGCGGCGACGGCATCGCCGAGCTTTCGCCGCTGGCCATGCAGGTTTACTGGACGCTGTACATGGGAGTCCTGGCATTCTGGGCCGATGACAAATCACCCAAACAGGAAGACACGCTCGCTCTGCTCGATCAGTCGCTGGCAATGTTCGTCGCGTGGTTGAACGGCGGACAAGGTGGAAATAATTAGAACGCGTAGCGAACCCGGTCGGGACGGTCCCCTTCGCCCAGCCGGAGTTGTTAGGCGCTCTTAGGAGCGAATAGGCGCCATTCGAAAAAGGTTAGTCCCCGAAAAACTCCCTCACCCCGGCCCTCTCCGAAAGGGAGAGGGAAGAATACCATGCCCACTTCCATTTCCGAATTGATTGCCGCGCTGCCGGAAGACGTTGAGACCGCGAAACAGCCGGCGGCGGCCGGATTGCCGGCACTGGGCTCGACAGCATCGTTGCCCGCGGATGTCTCGCGAATTTCGTTCCGACCCGTTCCAATCGGCCGGTTCCGCCGACTCACCGCGCTCGGCACTCTGCAAGCCAAGATCGGGGCGGCCTATTTATTCCATTGGCTGCGAGGATGGTTCAAAAGCGCCGACGACCAGAAGCGGTTGTTGGCGGAAACGCATTGGCGGACCGCGCTGAAGCTCTTGGATTCGATGAGCTATTTGCGCGGCGCGGTGATGAAAGTCGGCCAGACGTTGGCCAACTTCCCCGACATCGCCCCGCCCGAATTCGTCGAGACCCTCGAGCAGCTCCACTTCGACGCTCCGCCGATGCATTGGTCGCTGCTGCGGGAATTGGTGCATAACGAGCTGGGAGATGATCCGGAAAACGTTTTCGCTCGGTTCGATGAGCGGGCTTTTGCCGCCGCATCGCTCGGGCAAGTCCACGGCGCCCAATTGAAAACGGGCGAAGAAGTCGCGATCAAGATTCAATATCCGGGCATCGCGCGGGCGGTCGAGGCCGATTTTCGCAATTTGTTCTTGTTCCTGCTCCCGAGTCGGCTCGGCAAGGATTGGGAAAGCACGAAAGACCAATTCGACGATTTGCGAAATCGGATCGAGCAGGAGACCGACTACGTGCAGGAGGCCACCCACTTGGAAAAGGCGCGATTGCTGTTCCGCGACGCGGACGGGATCGTCGTGCCACGCGTGTTTCCGCAATTCTCGACGACGCGGATACTGACGATGGAGCGGGTCGAGGGAATTCATCTGCGTGAGTTCATCGCGCGAAATCCGTCGCAAGACGAGCGAAACGAAGTCGCCGGCAAGATTCTGCGGGCCTGGTATCGGATGTATTACGCGGGGCGGATGATGTATGTCGACTTGCATCCGGGCAACTTCCTGGTGCTCGACGATGGTCGGCTGGGGCTCATTGATTTCGGGCTCGTCATGCCGATGGACGCTGAAGAATGGGAATGGGCTCGCCGACTCGATCGGCCGCTCACCACAGGCCGCCAGGAAGATCGCATTCCGGCCATCAAAGAATGGAGCGACATCCGCGACGACGAGACCGACCGCCTGCGGGTCAACGGCGAGTTCGCCGATTGGTGCTGGCGATCGCGCTCTCATGCTGGCGATTTCGACTTTGGCGACGAACCCGATTTCCGCCGCGGCATTGAGATTTTCACGGAATTGGTCCGCAAGCGCTATTCGCGGGCGCGCTTCAACTCAACGACCATCGCGCGCTGCCAATTCGGGATGCGGGCAGTGCTGTATCTCTTGAAAGCTCGGATCGATCTGCGACCGATCGCCGAGGAAGAGGTCAAAGCCGCGGGCTGGGACCGTAGTGACTATGCGGCCGACGAGCGATAATCCGTGACTGGGTGACAAGATGACCAGGTGACAGGGCTGAAAGAGCGACCGGGCGATTCATGGCGCATCGGTCCGCTTCCGCGCTTTTTCCAGCGTGATCCCGGAGAGACTCGGCATCGCCAGGCGATACCAATGGGCGGCGCGCGCGCGCATGGATTTGAGGTCCAACTCGTCGATTTGCTCCTGCCGCTGCCGCGCCAAATCCCACCAGCCATCGGCCAGTTCCACCTGCTCCCCCGGCTGGGTCGGAATTCTCGATTCCATTTCGACTAGCCGATACAAATCTGAGTCGTTCGCTTTCGCCAAGTACGGCAATGCCGCCTGCCAATTCTGCTTCACGAAGCATTTGAACTTTCCGACGGTCAGATTCGCGTCCGGGTCGTTGGGATCGGCGCGCAACCGGTCACTGGCCGCCTCGAATACCTTGAGTGAATTCCGAATCTGCTTGATGCGCTCCGTCGACTCTCGGGCCTGCTGATGGAGGGTGGCATCCCTCAGCCCGGTTGCCTGATTCAAGGTCAGGGTGGCCAATTCCAGGGCATTTTCGTAGCGATCGTCGGCCAACGCCCGATCAACCAAGTCGTAAGCCGCCGCCGCGATCGTGCTCCGCGCCAGCGGCGTAATGTACTGCGATTGGGCCAATTGCTTCAGCGTCTCGGCTTTGAGCGTCCAAGGATCGACTTCGTAATACGTGCTGATCCCGCCCACCATGTCCGAGGCCAGACGCACGTCGCAGTATTTGACGGCCAAATCGAGTGCCTTTTTCGCCAAGACATAGCGCTCCGTTGGTTTGTCAGTCGTATCGTTGGCCAATGCCGCGAGCTTGTGGGCAAGGGCAATTTGTTCGTTGACACCTTTGGCCTGAAGTTCTTCACCCAGCGCCTCTTTCACTTCATTTTCCGATTTTCGATGAGCTTCGGGAGTGGGGACGGATGAACGGACGATGGCCGGCGCGGAAATGACCGGAGCGGTCTCGATCGGACCGGACTCTCGCGGCTGCTGGGCAGTCCGCGATCCAAAACTGCTCGAGGCCGAATTGGCCTCGCCAAAACTCGGAACATTCTCGCGTGGGCGTCCCGTTTGCTCCGCCGCTGGTTCGGCGGGAGCAGAAGGTTTTTCCGCGGTGGTCGACTCCGCCGCGGCTCCGATTCGCGCCGCCACGTTCGGCGGCAGGCCCCGATGCGCGAGAGAGGCGTGGTATTCCGCGTTTTTCCACATCGTGAATCCTTGGAACCCTGCATAGAGGAACCCGCCGATTACCGCCGAGCCAACAAGCAGTTGAACCAAGGTCGGGCTGATTCGCATCTGGAACCGTTTTCTCCGTCGAGGGAGCACGGATTGAGCCGCGCAGGCATCGGCCACCGCCTTGTCCCAAGCGGCCGAGCGGGGAGCGAGTTCCAGCTTCGGGGCGACGTCGATCCGCCTCACGCCTACGTCCGCGACGTCCTTCCTCGCCGGCGATTTGAGCGGGGCGGCCAGGCTCATGGGGTCAACGGATTTGCCCGTTGCGGCAGCGGGCTTCGCCGGCGCCGCTGGGGCTGAGGGGGCAACCGGCCTGCGTAGCGCGATTGGCTCTTCCTTCGGCGGCGCGGTCGTCGCGGGGCGGGAAGCCGGGGCGGGTGCGGCCGGCGCCGCTGGCTGCGGCCGGCCCCGTTCGAGACGCTGCCGCAAGAGTTCGTCGTATTTCGCCCGCCGGTCGGGCTTGAGCAGGCAGATCCTCGCCGCTGCGACTTCGTTGAGCAGCTTTTGCGAAAGGTCGGAATGCGGCCCGGCGTGGAACGACCGCAGGTGGGCCATCCGCTGATCGGCCGCCATTTCAATCACGTCCGAGTCGGGCTCATAAAGACGGATTCCCAGTAGGCTGTAATGGTGGGCAGGCTGCTCCTCAGGGGGAATTCCCAGCCATTTATAATAGGGATCGAACGGAATCGACATCGGCAGCCCCGTTGCGACGCAGCAAAAAAACCATCGCCGTCAGGCCAATGCTGAGGAATTCGTTCGACAGACTTGGCTCACACGATGATCGGGCGGCATTTGCCGTTCGAGGCGGCAAACCCCCCTGCCCCATTCTAGCATCGCGCCGGCATCGGCAACTAGCGATCCCGCCGCAATGCTGGCAAGCATGCGCAAGCGTTCAATTCCTATACCCTTGAATCCGGTCGGCCGCTATGATTGCCGCCCCCAAAGGATGGCGGCGGCGAACTGTCCGCCGGATGCCGTATCACTTTCTCGATCCATTTCACTTGAGCGAGGTGCGACCATGAAGCGATTGGGATATTTGCTGGTGTTGGCGAGCACGGGTTTGTTCGGCGCGGGTTGCGGACACCATGACGACGATCGTGGGGCACACGCGGTCAAGGTCGACGCCGATCGGGCCGCTCAAGACGCGGGCCGCGCGGCACACGACGCCGTGCAGACGGCTCACGACGTCCAACATGCCGTCGAAGCGGATGTCGTTCGCGGAATCGATCGCGCGGACGGATTTGCCGCGCCGGCGCCGCTGGTCCGAGACGGTGGGCCTGATCATTCCCAGGACGCGATCGCCCATCAAGAGAAGCGACTGGGAGAGGACGTCAAACGGGAAGCGTCGGACGCGGCGGCCGCCGAGGCCAAGCTGCTAACCGAGAAGTTGTTTAACACGAAATAGCCGGCGGCCCGAAATTTGCCATGACGCCGAAAGGGGATGCGCAAGGCATCCCCTTTTATTTGCGCCCCACTGGCCGACGCCAACCGCGGTTGCGCGTCGAGCAATCGGAGGATGCGTCTGCGCTTCGCGCGACGCACCGTACATTACGGCCGCGTGGCGCTGAATTCTTCGACGACCTGCTTGGCCGTCAGCTTCTCGTCGATCGGGATCGACCGGCTGCGGAGCGCGGCAATAGCGTCGCGGTAATTGGCATCCATTTTAGGATCGGGCCTTGCTTCTCCGTAGCTCAATTCTTGCAACTTCGAGAGCGCAGCGACGTCGATGCTGGCGACGAGCTTGCCGTGTCCGTCGTCTTCCGCGCGGAGGATGGAAGTGAGTGCAACGGCGTAGTTTCCCGGCTTGGCCTTGAGCTGCTCGGCGACTCCGTTCGTCCAGAGGTCGATCGTGGTCTTTAGTTCGCGGCAATCGTCGCGCGAGAGGGGCACGGAGAGTTCGAATTCAGCGCCGTGGCGTCGGACGGCCAGTTCGCCGGCTGCAATCGCCTTCCGGAGCAGTGCCAGCGACGCGTTGTCCAACGGGACCCCTCCCTGATTCTGATCCTTCGGTGAATTGCCGGGCGCGGGAGCCGCTTTGCCGTCGGGCTGGTTGCCGGCGCCGTTCTTTTTATTGGCGTCGAAGCCCTGGGCGATTTGCCGGCGGAATTCATCCCACGATCCGTATTTGCCTCCGTCGGCCCGCCGCTTGATCTCGCTGTCGATCGCCTCCACCAGCGATGGCCCAAAGATTTCCTTGTTCCGCGCGGCAAGTGCCGCGTCCACCACTTTGCCGCTGGCGGTCACCTCGTGAAAATAGGCCAGCGTGTTGTCCTTGGTGAGGAAGAATTTGCCCGGTTGGACCATGATCGTATCGAGTGGGATCGAAGTCTCAAGGGTTGGGTTGTTCGCGGCGCTGGCGGCGCCGAGATTGATCACCCTGTAATGACCCGCGTCGATACGGAGGATCGCGGACAGATCGAAGAGCCGAAAGACTTCGGGATACATGATGATCTGGTCGCGCTCGCTCCAAAGCTCGGCGAGATGCGTGAGATCGGCGGACGCGTCGCTTCCGATGTTTAATTCAAGCTGCATGTAACGAAACGTGTCGGTCGGCTGATCGTAGGTGACGAACTCGAAGATGTCGCCCTTAAGGCAGCCGCAACAGGAAAGGGCCAGCACGAGCAAGCCAAACATCGGCCTGACGCGAAATCGAAGACTCGAATTCGTCATGAGTTACTCTCGAAAAGGATGGCCTGATTCATTCGCCGCCTGGGCCGCATAAGCAAGAGGCCAAGTTCCTACAAAAAATTCCCGGCGCTGAACGTGCCCGCCGGCATGTGTCAGCCGTGGCAAATCCCCTGCCGCACCACTTCGTAGGCGGCGATGGCGACGCTGTTCGAGAGATTCAGGCTGCGGACTTGCGGGCGGATGGGAATCCGCAGCGCGCGGTCGGGATAGGTTTCCAAAAGCGATTTCGGCAGTCCCTGCGACTCGCTGCCGAACACGAACACATCGCCCGCCACGAAGCGCGGTTCGGTGTAGAGTCGTGTCGCCGACTTGGTGAAAAGCCAAGGGCGACATGGCGGTAACCGCTCGACAAGCGCCGGCCAGTGGTCTGCCAGCTCCCATTCCAGATGCTCCCAATAATCCAGCCCCGCTCGGCGGAGATAATAGTCGTCCATTCGGAAACCCAGCGGGCGGACAAGCCAGAGCTTGGCACCGACTGCGACGCACGTCCGCCCGACGCTCCCCGTGTTGTAGGGAATCTCCGGTTGATAGAGGACCACGTGCAAGCAAGGTTCGTACTTCACGTCTTTCCCATACCGCGCGGCCGCGGGCCGGTCAACACTGGCAACTCTGGTTCCGCTATAATTCGACAATGACTACACTACTCCGAACCAACATTCGCGAAATGGGTCATGCCCGCTAGAAGAACCATAGCCGTCCTGATTTCGATGCTGGCGCTGGCGGTCTGCGCTCGGGCGGCGAACTTCTCCGAATTCAAACCGTTCACGTCCGCGGCGGGAGAATTCACGATTTCCTTTCCCGGCCAGCCGGAGCAATCGACGAGCACCTTCAAGGCGCCGCTGGGCAATGTGGAACTGCACGTATTCCGATCCGCGCGCAACAACGAGCGGGAAGTGTACACGCTCACATACCACGACCTTCCCAGCGCGCAGGTCAACAGCGATGGCCCGGAAAAGGTGCTCGATGCGGCCCGCGACGGCGGCATCGAAGCCACGCACGGCAAACTCATCAAGGAAACCAAGGTTGCGTCGGCAAGCGAGAACCCGAGCCGCGATTTGAAGATCGAGATTCAGGGGGTGACCACCTACTCGCGAATGATCTTGGCGGGCAATCGGCTGTATGTGATTATGGCCTATCCCGATGGCAGCAATGGTTCGAGCGACCGCGCGAAGGCGTTCCTCGATTCATTCAAATTGACCAGAGAAAATGCGATAAGTGAAAAGTGACCTCTGACGGATCATGTCCATGCGAAGTTTCAAGGATGTTGGCGACTATCTGGCTTATCTTGTCGTGCGCGTGCTGATTTGCGTGGTGCAGGGGATGCGGATCGAGACCTGCGCCGTGGTCGCGCGCTGGCTGGCCGTGCTGGCCAACGACGTGATTCGGCTGCGCGGCCGCGTGATCGAGGAGAATCTGCGGTTGGCGTTTCCCGAACTTTCGGAAAACGAGCGGCGACGATTGGCACGGCGAATGTGGGAGCATCTATTCCTGATGGTGATCGAAATTGCCCACGCCCCGCGAAAAATTCACGACACGACCTGGCGGCGCTACATCCGCTTCACGAACCAGCGCGAGATGATGCGCACCCTGTTCGTCGATCGGCCGAAAGTTGCTGTCTCCGGGCATTTCGGGAATTTCGAATTGGCGGGATATACGTTCGGGCTGTTCGGCTTCGACACGTACGCCGTCGCCCGCCCGCTCGATAATCGATTTCTGGATCGTTTCGTCCGCACGTTCCGCTCGGCGCGCGGCCAGCATATCTTGGCGAAGAACGGCAGCGCCGGCGAGATCGCCGAATTGCTCGAACGCCGCCGCACGTTGTCGGTGCTCGCGGATCAGAATGCCGGGCCGAAGGGATGCTGGGTGAATTTCTTTGGCCGGCCGGCGTCGACGCACAAGGCGATCGCGCTCTTCTCGCTGTCGAACGACGCTCCGATCATGGTCGGCTTCGCGCGGCGGCTGGGCGAGCCGCTGCATTTCGAAATGGGGACGGAGTTCATCGCCGATCCGCGGAATCTCGCGCCGGCGGAGCGCGGGGTCAAGGAGCTGACCCAATGGTTCACCAACTGCCTGGAGCAAGTGATCCGCCGCGCCCCGGAACAATACTGGTGGGTCCATCGCCGCTGGAAAGACAGCCCGCCGACCCGCGGCCGCAAACAAGCGGCGTGAACGAAACGTGTGAATATGCCTAACTGGATTCGAATCGCCGCCGTGAGCGATTGCCCGCCGGGGACCGCGCTGGAGTTGGCGGCGGGCGAGCGAGTGATCGCGCTTTTCAACGTCGAGGGCACTTTCCACGCGCTGGACGGCATCTGTCCACATCAAGGAGGGCCGCTGGGCGACGGGGATCTTGCCGGCTGCATCATCACCTGCCCCTGGCATGGCTGGCAATTCGACGTGCGCACCGGCCAGAATCAATTGAGCGCCAGCATTCGCCAGCCGAGCTTCCCCGTCCGGGTCGAAGGCGACTTCGTGCTCGTGGATCTGGACGCGACGGAGCCACACGAGTGATTCGGTATCGCTGCTTCTTGAACGACGATCCGCCGCGATTGGCTGAGATCTGGCGCGGCTGTGCCGGACGCCCCGGCTTGGCGCAGCCAATCTCCGCCACGACTTTCGATATATTGGTGTTGGCAAAGCCCTATTTCGATCGCGAAGGCTTGATTCTCGCATTGGACGACGAGCGGCCCGTCGGATTCGTGCATGCCGGATTCGGTCCGAACGCCGATGAAAGCGGGCTTTCGACGGAACTCGGCGTCACCGTGCTGCTCTTGACCGTCAGCCATCCCGACGAGCCGGCCATCGCCGCGGAATTGCTTTCCCGCAGCGAGGAGTATCTCCGCCGTCGCGGGGCGAAAGTGCTCTACGGGGGCGGAATCCAGCCGCTCAATCCATTTTATAGCGGGCTCTACGGCGGCAGCGAATTGCCCGGCATTTTGGACACCGAGCCCGAGACGCAAGCCCTGTACCGCGGGCACGGCTATCGCGAGATCGATCGCACGGTGGTCTTTCACCGCGAGCTGATTGGCTTCCGCCCACTGGTGGATCGCCAGCAGATGCAAATTCGCCGCAATACGGACGTCGAGGTCGTGGTCGATCCGCCGCCGCGTACCTGGTGGGACGCGTGCGCCATGAGTTCCTTCGACCGCACGATCTTTCGCCTGCGGTCGCGGGCAGACGGGCAAGAGATCGCGTCGGCGACGTTCTGGAACATGGAATCGTTCGCGGCCGCGCGGGGCGTGCGCACGAACGGCCTGATCGACGTGCAAGTCGAGCCGTCCCACCGGCACAAAGGGCTGGCCAGCTACTTGATCGGCGATGCGCTGCGGCAGCTTCAAGAGGAATCCATCGCCTTGGTCGAAGTTCAAACGATGAAGGGCAATTCGGCCGCGGTAGGCATGTATCGCAAGCTCGGCTTCGAGCAAGTCGATTCCGGGGCGGTGTTTCGCAAGGAGAATTAAAACTCCATCGGCTCCATCGTCGCCGCGGCTCGGCCATAATCGCGTCCGCGGCGGGCCGAGTACAAAATCATCACCAGGCCCAAAGCCATCGTCCCCGCGGCGACGGCGTACGGGAGCAGAATCCCGTGCCGCAATAGCGGAACCCCCATCATCGGCCCGAGGATGCGGGCCAGCGCACTAACGCTTTGGCTCAGCCCCAAGATGCCTCCTTGTTTTGCCGGGTCGCTTCGCCGCGAGATTAGCGACGTGAGTGACGGCATCATGAAGGCGAACCCGCACACAACGATCGAAAGCGCCGCAAACAATTCCCAGCGGCTCCCCGAGCTGACCGCGGCGATCATCACACTGAAACCGAGAATCTCCAGCACGGCGCCGCCGGTGGCCATCACCGCTTCTGGAATGCTGCCCGATAGGCGGCGCACCAACACCCCTTGGGCGACACTCAACGTGATGCCGATGTAGGCGAATGTGTACTGGATGTGGCGAAAGTCGAAGTGAAACGGGCTGTCGGTGACTTTGTCCTTTTCTCCTTTGAGCAATAGGGCCAAGGTCGTTTCATAGTTCGCAAACGCCAGCACAAGGATGAACAGCGTCAACAGCAACGGACCGATCGATGGCGTGGCCAGTGCGTCGCGGAGCGCGCCGGTGTCGAATAACCGGCGGGCGGCGCTCTTGCTGCCGGGTTTCAGCGACTCGGGCAGCTTGAAATAGGCCAAGGTGATCGCCACCGCGGAGAGCGCGGCCGCCGCATAGCCGGGCCCTGGCCCCGCGACCCCTTCGCCGCTCGGCATGGCCAGGCTCCCCAACAGCGGCCCGAACGTGAAGCCCAAGCCAAACGCCGCACCGATAAGCGCCATCCCCTTCGCGCGGTTTTCCAAACTGGTTGTGTCGGCGATGTAGGCCTGAGTGATCGGGATATTCGCGCCGGCGATCCCCGCCCCGATCCGCGCGACGAACAGCCAGAACACGCTCCGCCACACGGTCGCCAGCCCGAACATCGCGTAAAACACGACCGAGCCGGCCAATCCGATCATCAGCACGGGCCGGCGGCCGATCCGATCGGAGAGCCGTCCCCAGATCGGCGCCCAAAGAAACTGCATCGCCGAAAAGCTGGCCATCAGCAAGCCAATCAGCAGACCGCTTTCATCGGAGGCAAAATCCTGGGCGTAAATCGGCAACAGCGGCAGCACCATGCCAAAGCCCAACAGATCGATAAAGACCGTCAGGAAGATAACGACCAGGGAGCCGGTTTTTGGAGAGGACATAGATGCTGGGCAAGTTATTGGCGGGTTCATTGCGAGGCGTCCAAAGTCTACCGAAACCGTCGCCGGCTCGCATCCCGACTTCGGGCAGCACTGTTTCCAATCGTCGTCGGTCCTTATATTGCAGGAGCGTGACGGATTACCAACTTCGAGCCTATCCGAGAACCGCCGGGGACTGTCCCCCTTTTGCGCGGGCACCATCGCCGCGATGGTCGGAGCAAAACGGGGACTGTCCCCTTTGCACCGCGGTTCTCGGATAGGCTCTTCACCCGCGGTGCCCTTATGCCGACTTCTCCCACCGGTCTCCGTCTAACCGATTACATCCGCGACATCCCGGATTTTCCGAAGCCGGGGATATTGTTTCGCGATATCACGCCGTTGTTGGCGGCGCCGGAGGCCCTTCGCGAAACGATCGCGCAACTGGCGGATCATTATCGCGACGCGCGGGTCGGCGTGGTCGCGGCGGCGGAGGCCCGCGGCTTCATCTTCGCCGCGCCCCTGGCCATTGAACTAGGCGTTGGCTTCGTGCCGGTCCGCAAGCCGGGCAAGCTCCCTTTCGACACGCATGCCTTTCATTATGAATTGGAATACGGCACCGACACGCTCGAAATCCACATCGACGGCGTCTCGCCGGGACAAAATGTGCTCTTGGTCGATGACCTGCTGGCGACCGGCGGCACGATGCAAGCCTGCTGCCGGCTCGTGGAAAAGGCCGGCGCCCATGTGGCGGGCTGCGCGTTCGTCATCGAATTGCTCTCGCTGGGGGGCGCGCCGCGCTTGGCCCCTTACGAGTCGTTCAGCCTTGTGAAATACCCGTGAAGGCGGCCACATGGGGCGCTACGTCATCCTGCGACACGATTGCGAAAACGGCCGGGGACTGTCCCCTTTTGTGTCCGCCGTGACGGATTCGGCGGTCGCGGAAAAAAAGGGGACTGTCCCCCTCTCCGCAGGCCGTTTGCGTACGTCGGGTGTGCATTGGGATCTGATGCTCGAATCGGGCGCGGCGCTCCGCACTTGGGCGCTTGCCGCCGAGCCAGCGTCGGACATTCTGATCGCGGCGGAGCAACTGCCCGACCATCGACTGGCCTATCTCGACTACGAAGGCCCAATCTCCGGCGACCGCGGCACCGTCATCCGCTGGGACGCCGGGCACTTCGAACTCTTGAGCGAGACGCCTCTAGTCGAGCCTCGAAGCTGCTTTGACCAGTTGGGTGCCATGCCCACGGCTCGGCGTGGGCATGAGCCGCACGAAGGCATGGCCACTCAGAGCAGTGGCCATGGCACCCGTCCCTTCTCGATTGAAGCTCCACTAGCACTCCGAATTGCGCTTACCGGCGATCGCCTGCGCGGCGAAGCAACCCTAGCGCGATCGTCCGCGGCGAGCAACTCATGGCAATTCGTTTTCCATCCGCGACAAACATAATCGCGGCGGGCTCGTGGCCAAAAACCAAGGCAGCATTTCGCTTCGCACCCTGGCAAAATGCGGCCATGGCTGAAATCCGGTCCGACGCCGCTGAAGCTTTGCCCGCCGCGCATGGAATCTGGGAGCGATACGTCATGGCGCTCGACGAAGTCACGGACCGGATGCGGCGAATCGGGCGGGCACTGAACGATGCGCAAGTCGAGTATGCCTTGGTCGGCGGCCAAGCTGTGGCGTTGAGGGTGGCGACCCAAGACCCCGCCGCCGTCCGCACGACCAAAGACGTGGACATTTTGTTGCGCCGCGACGACCTGCCGCGGGCACGCGGCGCCGCGGCCACCGTCGCGATGGACTACTTCGAGGTCCAAGGCGTCGGCATGTTTCTCGAACGGTCCGATCCCAACCCGCGGAGAGCCGTTCGACTCCTCTGGTCCGGCGAGAAAATTCGCCCCGATTATTCGCTCCCGTCGCCGAGCGTGGACGAGCGCGAAATGCTCGAACAGAACACTCCCGTCATCTCGCTGGCCGGACTCGTGCGCATGAAGCTACTGTCCAACCGCGATCAAGACCGAGTCCACCTCCGCGATTTAATCGGGGTCGGGCTGATCGGCCGCGATCTTCTCTCCTCCCTGCCAGCGGATTTGGCCGGTCGACTTGAAGCTCTGTTGAACGAAGCCGGGCAATGAACATCAAATTTGAAATTGGGAATTGCGGAACAGCGGCTTTATCATGCGCTGTCGGGTAGAATGGTCACTATGGACGAGCCACGACAGGACAGCTTGCGGCGACACCAGAGGACCTTTTGTCGGGAGGTGCTATTTGCGATCGCCATGGGAGTCTTCGTCCTTATAAATTGGGCGCTAAATGATCGTGATTCTTGGGGTCGGTCACATTTCTGGATTATGGGTAGCTTGTCTGCCGTAACTTGCGGTTTGCTCTTCTTCTTGGTCAGACGGTGCCGTTGGAATAAGTAAAAATCACTTCAGTTTTTCGATTGGCACATCGGCAGATTGTACCACAAACCGAAATCGGTGCGGCGACGCATATTCGTTCGTCGGTCGGTGGAATGCGACTATGACCGATCGCCCGAGTCGACGAAGATCATTTCTTCCAACCCTACAAAACCAGGTCGTGGTCACGGTTGGAAAACTGGTCTTGAGCGCCCTCCAAGGGAAGCATTGCGGTCTCCTCGAGCATCGCCGCCAATGCGGTACGTTGGCGGCGGACCGCGTCGGCATGCTCATCGGCCAGTGGCTCGCCCTTACCTAGAATAGTCAGCGATACCACCGCGTGTTCCTTGAGGTCCACCGGGTGAAGCGGCTTGAGGACGCCATTCTCGTAGATGGCCGTAATGGGCTCCTGCATGATGTGATTATACTTCGCTACCGGCGGCAAAGTCGAGTACAATCGACGCGGATTGCAAACTGGTTGCCTGTTAAACTTTCATGCCCAATCACCGTCAAATCCACCGGCATTTCAAGCGGGCCGATCCGGCGCTGGCCGAGGTGGTCAAGCAAGTCGGGCCGTTCACTTTGAAGCCGCAGCGCGATCGGTTCAAGATGCTCGTGCGATCGATCATCTCGCAGCAGATTTCGATCGCGGCGGCCCGCTCGATTCGCGAGCGATTGGAAGCTCGCGTCGCGCCGCGCGGGATTCGCCCCGAGACGATTGTCGGCCTTTCGATCGAGCAGTTTCGCTCGGTCGGGATCTCGCGGCAGAAGGCCAGTTATCTGCACGACCTCGCCGATAAGTGCGGCGACGGAACCGTGCGCTTGTCGCGGCTGGGCCGGATGAGCGACGACGAGGTGATCGAGGAGTTGATCCGGGTCAAAGGGATCGGCCGCTGGTCGGCCCACATGTTCTTGATTTTCGCGCTCGGCCGGCCCGATGTCTTTCCGCTGGATGACCTGGGCGTGCGGATGGCAATTCAGCACCTGCACAAGTTCAAGGAACTTCCTAAGCGCGACGAATGTCTCGCTGTTGGCAGCCGCTGGAAGCCTTATGCGAGCATCGGAAGCTGGTACTGCTGGAGATATCTCGATCTCAGTCGGAAAAGCGGCTCGAAAAAAATATCGGCCCCAACTCCTGTCACAAAGGGCACGATAAAGACAAAGAAGAAATGATCCGGGAGAACCGCTGTGCACGAATTGCTTCATGGAATCTACATCCAGGCCCATCCCGAGAAGGTCTATCAAGCGATCACGACGGCCGACGGGCTGCGGCAGTGGTGGACGGCCGATTGCGTGGTCGAGCCGCGTGTTGGCAGCGTGGCCGAATTTGGTTTCTTCGGCCGTAAGGCCGTTTTTCGGATGCGGATCGACGAATTGGTCCCGAGCCAGCGAGTCGTCTGGCAATGCGTCGGCGGGCCTGACGAATGGCCGGGCACTCGCCTGACGTGGGACCTATCGGAAGACGCCGGCAAAACGCGCGTCCGCTTCCAGCAAACCGGTTGGCCGCACATCGAAGGCCATTTCCGCCCCGCCAACTCGACGTGGGGCGCTCTTATGTACAGGCTGAAAGACTACGCGGAAGGCAAATCGCCTGGGCCGCATTTTAAGTAGGTGTCGTTCAGGCGTCGTCGCCTGACAATCCCGGGCGACTATCGACGTGCGACTGTCAGGCGAGGACGCCTGACCTACTTTGCGGCCTCCGATTCTCGCGCCCGCCGGTCGCTCGCCCTACTTTTTCGACACGATCTTCACGCCGTGCACGTAAAGATTGCGATCGTAGGCCCCTTCTTTGTACACGTCGTTGGTGAACGCGATCACCAGCTTGTGGTCCCCGGCTTTGAGCGTGACGGGCAGCGTGTAGTCTTTGGCGGAGTCGTCGGTCAGTGCCGTCTCATCCCCGACGGCCTTATCGGCGACGACGGCCTTGTCATCGATGGTCAGCTTGAATTTGGCAGGGCCGTCGATCTTGGCGTCGCCGGAGTTTTGCACGGAATCGCCCGAGGCGCTCACTACAATTTCATACTCGCCGTCGGCCGGCGCCTTGAACGTCGCTTCCGCGGGGCCATTGGTATAGAAGAACAGTTTGCCCTCGCTCTCATTGAAGCCGAACATCGCCTCGGGGTTGGTGATTTCCTTTGCGGGCTTGAACTTGAAATCCTTCAATTCGATCGTGATCGCGTCGTCGGCCCGGACCAGCGTAACCGAGGCGAGCAGGATCGCCAGCGAGCAAAGCGAGATGACGAGAGCGCGGCATTTCATAGCATCGTCCCTCCCAAGATTTCTCTTCGAGCGTGAGCCCGGAACCAATCCAGGCAGACAACCACTGTTGATCGTATCTTCGCCCGAGGCGATGTCAACCAACAGGTAGGTCAGGCGTCGTCGCCTGACGACTCAGAGCGGTAGGGTGCGTCGAGTCCGCGCTGACGCACCGGAACCGGCGGTGATAGTGGGCTTCCGAGCCTTGATGTACGCTACTGCGACTGCAGGGGAGATAATTCGGGGACTGCGCCGATTGACGCAGATTTCAAGAAACGAGCCGTGCGCTCGGATATCACTCAAACAAACCCGCGAAAATCGGTGAAATCTGCGGATCATTTACGGACTTGTTCGGCGCGCTGAGGGGTCTCAAAATGACGTTTCAGAATCGGTGAATCGGTATCGCGACGAATGAGCTTGTCCAATGGTTCAGCAACACATCTCGATCGACAATTTCTCTCCGCCCGAGGCCAAGATCGCGTTGTTTCGTTCGCTCTTCCGCGGGCGAGATGATGTCTACCCGCGGCGCTTCGAGAGCCGCAAGACCGGCAAATCTGGGTATTCGCCAGCTTGTGCCAACGAGTGGGTGCAGGGCGTGTGCGAGAAGCCCAGGATCAAGTGCTTCGATTGCCTGCACAAACGCTTTCTGCCGATCACGAGCGAAGTCATCCGCTGGCACCTTTCCGGGCATGACGACACCGGACGCGATTTCGTCATGGGCGTTTACCCAATGCTCCTCGACGAAACATGCTTCTTCTTGGCGATAGACCTCGACAAAGCGCATTGGCAAGAGGATGCATGCGCCGTCCTGGAAACTTGTCATCGGCTGCATCTGTCCGCGGCGCTGGAGCGCTCGCGCTCCGGAAACGGCGGGCATATCTGGCTGTTCTTCAAACAAGCGATTCCCGCGACGGTTGCGCGAAAGCTCGGGGCGCATCTCTTGACCGAAACGATGGAGCGACGGCCCGACATCGGGCTCGATTCGTACGATCGCTTCTTTCCGAATCAAGACACCCTCCCGCGCGGCGGCTTCGGTAACCTAATCGCCCTGCCGCTGCAAAGACGGCCGCGAGAATCCGGCAACAGCGTGTTTCTTAACCAGAGCGGCGTGCCGCACTCCGATCAATGGGCCTATCTGGCAAGCGTTCCCAAGATCGCCCGATCGACGATCGAGGAAGTCGTTGCCACCGCCGAGAAACGAGGCCGGGTTGTCGGTGTCCGTTTGGCTATCCCTGACGAGGATGATTCCGCGCCTTGGACCTTGCCCCCGTCGCGCCGACGGAACGAGCCGGCGTTAGCTGAGCCGCTCCCCGATCGCCTCGAGCTGATCCTGGGCAATCAAATCTATTTTGCCAAGGACCAATTGCCACCGGGACTTCGCAACCGACTCATTCGGCTGGCAGCATTTCAGAATCCGGAATTCTACAAAGCCCAAGCGATGCGCCTGCCGACCTATGGCAAGCCGCGCGTCGTTGCCTGCGCCGAAGACCATCCATTGCACATCGGATTGCCGCGCGGTTGCTTGGACGACGCGCAAAAGCTCCTGGCGGATCTGGGAATCGAGATGATCGTGCGCGACGAGCGGATGGCCGGCATACCGCTGGATGTGAAGTTCCTCGGCGAGTTGCAGCCCGGGCAGTTGGCTGCCGCCGAAGCAGTGCTCGCCCACGAGACGGGCGTTTTGTCCGCTCCGACGGCCTTCGGCAAGACCGTGATCGCCGCTTGGCTTATCGCCCGGCGCGGCGTTAACACGCTGGTTCTGGTGCATCGCCGCCAGTTGCTCGAACAGTGGCTGCGACGGCTCGAAGCATTCCTAGGACTTCCGCCAGACGCAATCGGCCGCTTCGGCGGTGGCGGCAAGAAACGAACTAGCTCGATCGATGTTGCGCTCATTCAAAGCATCGTCCGCAAGGGAATAGTAAATGACCTGGTCGGAGAGTATGGCCACATAATCGTAGATGAATGTCACCATTTGCCCGCGCAGAGCTTCGAGCAGGTCGTTCGGCGGTCGAAGGCGAAATTCGTCACCGGCCTGTCGGCGACCGTCGCGCGCAAAGACGGCCATCACCCGATCATCTTCATGCAGTGCGGGCCCGTTCGCTGCCGCGTCGATGCGAAGCAGCAGGCGGCGGCGCGCCCGTTCGAACACACCGTGCGCGTCCGGCCGACAGGATTTCATGCGGTGGAACCATCGTCCGAGGACATGCGAATCCAGTTTCAGGAATTCTATTCGCAGTTGGTCGCCGACGACGCGCGGAATCGCGTCATCTGCGGCGACGTGCAGGAAGCTGTCCGGCATGGCCGCTCCCCGCTCGTATTGACCGAGCGCAATGACCATCTTGACGACTTGGCCGAGCGGTTGTCGACGAGCATCCGGCATCTTGTCGTTCTGCGCGGCGGCATGAGGCAGAGCGAGATTCGCGCGGTGATCGAGCGCTTGGCAACAATCCCCGAGACGGAGGATCGAGCGCTGCTGGCGACCGGAAAATACATCGGCGAGGGTTTCGACGACGCCCGGCTCGACACCCTGTTTCTCGCGCTTCCAATTTCTTGGCGCGGAACGGTCGCGCAATACGTCGGCCGCTTGCATCGCCTCCATCATCGCAAACGCGAAGTGCAAGTCTACGACTATGCCGATCTGAATGTGCCGATGCTGGCCCGGATGTTCGACCGTCGCTGCCGAGGTTACGAAGCCGTCGGTTACCAAATCCAACTCCCGGCCAGCGCCGCGGCGGGATGGCCGGTGGACGTGCCACTTCCGGTCGATCCGGAGTGGAAACGCGACTACTCGGCCAGCGTGCGGCGGCTCATTCGCGACGGAGTCGATTTGCCATTGGCGAATCTCTTCGCTAGTTCAGCTCGCTCGCCTTCGGCGGATGCCGAGGGCGCGGATCGGGCCCGCAGCGCGACCGAGCCCTTTCTGTTTCGCCGATTGGAAACGCTGCCGGACACTCGCGGGCGATTTCGGCTCAATGCCGCGCTGCCGATTCCGTTCGACCAGGTTGGGCAAATGGAAGTGGACTTGCTCTGCGCCGACGCGCGGGTGGCCGTGGAACTCGACGGCTCGCAGCATCTCGACGGTGCCGATGCCTATCGTCGCGACCGGCGCAAAGACCTGCTCTTGCAGGAAGGCGGCTACTTCGTGCTCCGCTTCCTGGCCGAGGATGTCGGTAAACACCTCGATGCGGTGCTCGACGCGATCTTGCGAACGCTGTCGAGCCGGCGACCGAGAAGGGAATGAAGTAGTAACGTTTTCACGTGCTGGCTAGTAGAATGTTTATGCTGGCGTTAATGCCTGTCGAGGAGAACCGCAATGAGTACTCTTGAACAAGCACCACCCGCATCCAACACGATCCCACCGCCGACGCCGCTTGCACCCCATCGCTTCAGCGTCGAGCAGTACCACCGGATGATCGAGGCGGGCATCCTGACCACGAGTGATCGAGTTCAGCTTCTCGAAGGAGTGATTCTGGAGATGACACCCGTTGGCATTCCGCACATGTATGCTGTGCGAGGGATGATGCGAGCGATTTTGCGGCTGTTGCCTAACGGGTGGGACGTCGCCGTCCAGCAGCCTGTGAGGCTCGTCGCGAGCGAACCGGAACCTGATTTGTCGGTCGTCCGTGGCAGTTACCTTGACTACCACGATCATCATCCGGGACCGGGCGAAATCGGGCTCGTGATCGAAGTTGCCGAGTCGGCACTGGGCCTCGACCGCGGCGCCAAGGCCCGCGTCTATGCGGCGGCCGGCGTGCCGGAGTATTGGATCGTGAACCTGATCGATCGGCAGGTCGAGATCCATCGCGATCCGCGTACCGGGGAATCAGGGGAGCCTGCATATCAAACGGGCGAGATCGTCCCAACGACCGGGGTACTGAAATTGGTGCTCGACGGTCGCCTCTTGGGCGAAATCTCGGTGGCCTCGATCTTGCCGTAAGCGATGTTGCCCCCCGCTCTCTCACTCGCCGCGGCTGATGAACAAGATTTTCACAGAGCGCGTTTCCTTGCGGAAGTGTAAGCCGGTCTGCGCCGTGATGTTGGCGAGAACCAGCTTCGGGTCGCGATCCTCGGCTTCCATCTCCTTGGTAAACGGCGATCGGCCGTGCAGAAACCAGCTCAACTCACCCGTTGGCGGCGATTTCACTTCCGAAACGATCGGCGTGCCGATCCAATCGCCGACCCAATCGAGGAATTCACGGAAATCTCCGGTCCCCCCGCCGGAGCCGCTGTTTGGGACAAGTTGCTTGCCGAAGACGTCGATCGCGTCGAGAGTGACCGTTTTGTCCGCGTAAATCATCGTATCCTTGTCATGCCCGCCGGGAATCGACTTGTGCTCGTAGGTGCCGTCGACGACATAAACGGGCCGCGGGGCCGCGCGAAACTCCATGCGAACTGGCACCGTGGTTGCGTTTTTCAAGATCGCGACCAACTCTTTGATGATCTGCTCATCGCCCACTCCGGGCCGAACTATCCAATCGCCGGGGATTGCTTTGTCGAGCAGTTCCGACGGCCCATCAATCGATTGCTTCTTGATCCCGAGCATGGCATCGCATAGCCCCGAAATCGTATAGCCGCCGTCAGCCGAACCGCCGAAAGTCATTCCCCAGTCGCGAAGTCGTTCGTTCGACCAGTGAAAGACGATCGCCGACGGGCCGGCGGGAATCGCCTCGGCTTGCGTTGGATTGGCAGTGCGAT
>DASZFO010000223.1 GCA_035939775.1 Pirellulales bacterium
GGCGAACGTGTTGGCGCCACTGAGAGCCAGCGTGCCACCCGCGGCGGTGCTCGATAGCGTGAGCGAGCCGCCAGCACTGGTCAAGGCCGTGGCCCACGTGACGCTTTGCCCGTTGACGTCGACGTTGTACAGTTGGCTTGCCGCGGTGCTGAATCGGCCGGAATAGTCGAATTGATTGGCGGCCGTGTACTGCAAAGTGCCGCCCCCGAGGATAATGTTGCCGGGATTCGCCGCGGCCGATTTGCCGAGGGGACCGGACGTGCCGGCCGTTTCCGCGAAATTGAGCGCGAGGGTGCCCGAGTTGAGCGTGGTGCCGCCGGTGTAGGTGTTCGCGGCGCTAAGAGTCAGCGCGCCGCCCGCGATAGTGCTCGATTCGGTCAACGAGCCGCCGGCGCTAGTGAGAGCGGTGGCGAAGGCCACACTCCGGCCGTTAACGTCGATCTTGTATGCCTGGTTGGCTGCCGTACTGAAACGGCCGGAATAGTCGTTATTGTTCGCGGCCGAGTATTGTAGTGTGCCGCCGTTGAATACGATGTTGCCCGTGTTGGCCGCGGCCGACTTACCGAGGGGACCGGATGTGCCGGCGACTTCGGCGAACCCAGCGTTCAGGATGCCCCCCGAGAGCGTCGTCGCTCCGGTGTAGGTGTTCGCGGCGGCGAGCGTTAGAGTTCCGCCGCCGAGCTTGTTCAGTGTGCCCCCGGCGCTGGAGAGCACCGAGGCGAAGGTCACATTCCTGCCGGTGGTGTCGATGCTGATGGGTTGGTTGGCCGCCGTGCTGAAACGGCCGGAATAGTCGTTATTGTTCGCGGCCGAGTATTGCAGGGTGCCGCCGCCAAAGACGATGGTGTTCACCGCATTGGCCGCTTGCTTACCGAAGGGTCCAGATGTGCCGGCGACTTCGGCGATCCCGGCATTGAGAATACCCGCATTGATCGACGTGACGCCCGTATAGGTGTTCGCGCCGCTGAGGACTACCGTGTTGCTCGCGCCGGATTTAGTTAAGGCGCTGGCGCCGCCTTGCGCCGACGAGACGGTCAGAGTTCCGCTGCTGTTGCCGCCGAACAGATAACCGGCGGCTGCTGGAGTGATTGTTCCCGAGTAGGTGACAGAAGTGCCGTTCGCAGCGCCAAGAACGATCGCTGCGCCGGGCGTAAAGGCCTCGGAGTCGTTGGCGCCGAGAGCCAGGGTGCCGGTTGAACCGGCCGAAATCAACGGCGCCAGCCCGGCCAGCGGATTAGTGAATCCGGCGCCGGCGACCACGGTTCCAGCGGCGTTAACGGTGATTGCCGATGTGCTTTGACTCCCGGCAACGTTGTATTGAAGAAAGCCCGAGCTAACGAGCGTAGCGCCGGTGAAGCTGTTGGTGGCGCTGCCGAGCGCGAGTGTGCCGGTGCCCGACATGGTGAGGCCGAGGGTTGCCCCCCCGTTGGAAATGGCGCCGTTGATCGTGGTGTTTCCTGCGCCATTGACCGTAAGCGTCGAACTTGCCGTGCCGGTATCCAGCGAGATCGGCCCGTTGAACAAGAGCAGTGTCCCCGCCGTCGTGTTGGCGTCGGTAAAGGTATAGTTGCCCTCGAGATTGATCGCGGTGCTGAATGTTTCGGTCTGAGCTGCGCTCAAAGTGCTGGCAATCTGGATCGTACCGCCGGATGTGAGAAAAAACGCGCCGGTCTGGAACGTGTACCCGCCGGCCGCAGTGTCGAACGTAAGCCCGGCAATGTTCAGATGACTCGGCAAGGTCACGGTGAGCGTCGGGCTGGCCACATTGAATGTGGCAATGTCGGTGTTGGCCGTTCCAAAGCCGGCGCCTGGGAACGTGTTAACACCCTGACCCACACCCGACCAGTTGGTATCGCCGCTAGTCGGAATCCAGTTGTTGTCGCCAGGGTTTGCCAGCCAGGAGCCGTTAGCGGCGCGGGCGGCGGGTGCGGCAATGTTGATGGCGGCAACCATCGCCACCGCAGCCCAAGCCAGCGGGAGAATGCGCGACAAGCATTCAAAGGCGCTGAACGACCCAGCGGCATTCGACTTGCCACAACCGTCGTGGAGTGCGGAAAGCGCGGGATCAGAGGCGAGACGCCTGTCGAGGGAAGGTTCGCACATTGCCGAGGGCTCCTGACCGGAAGTGAATCTGGTGGGCGAATAGGTTTGCGTCAACCAACTGCTCTCTCCGCAAAACCACGCACGCATCGGGCCGGCGTCTCTCTGCCAAAGACCGCCGGTGTCGATTCCGCTGATCGCAAAAAAGGAAGGAAAACCACAGAGAAGGGGTCCGAATTACAATAACTAGAGCCAGCGCTCAAAGCAAACGACCGCTTGTCCGCTAGACTGGAGAAGCGAAGCGACGTGAAGCTGGGATACCGGTACGGAAAAAATGCAGGCGCGCACACGCGTCCCGCTCTCTGAGACGCGTGGCCGCAGTGTGCCACAAAGCTCCGTCCCTTGCAACGATTTTGATTGAGCTTTTTTTTGATTTTGGATTATTGAGATTTTTCAAAAAGTCACCTCTCGCCGCAGGGGGGACTTTTGACGCGACGTCGCCGTTCGATCATCGTGCAAGTGCCGCAGGCGATTGAAGTTGCCGATGGCATCGCCGGCTCGGTCACGCGGCAGAGGTTTCGTCGGCGCGCTTCCGACGGATGGATCCACGCTGCAAATGGGCGGTTCACATCGCAACACCCAACGATCGGGTGGTAGTGCTGCGTTCGGCAAAACCGGAAACAGTTTCGCCTTGAGAAAGAGCGGGCGAAGGGACTCGAACCCTCGACATCCAGCTTGGGAAGCTAGCGCTCTGCCAACTGAGCTACGCCCGCAGGGAATATCGATGATCGCGATCCAGCCGGCGACAGCGCGGCTAGCCGAGGAGGCTGGGCGGTCTTCGAACTCGATCGAGTATAACGTGGCTTACCGTCTCGGTCTATGATCCGCATTCGTCATTCAGTTGGCGAACTGACGGAATGGATCAGCGAAACGAAAAACCGGCA
>DASZFO010000224.1 GCA_035939775.1 Pirellulales bacterium
ACAGTCGTACTCGATCCGCCGCAGGCCGAGCCGCCGTTTACCCCGACGGTCCAATTCACGACATCGGTTTACGGCATTCACCAACCAGGAACGGCCTACCGGATGGACGAGATTCCAATCCCGCTCCGGGCCGTTTTGCCCGCCCGCTATCCGACGGACGAGCACGTTCTTGGCGACATCGAACGAGTGCTGAGGCAGCGCGTTTAAGCCGGATGGTGGGCCGGCGCTCGACTTTGTCGAGCTGGTCCCACACTCTACAAGAGGTCGCTCTATCGCCGCAGGTCGAGACACTTAAGCGTGTGATCGTCTCGCGCGTAGAGGCGGCCCGAAGCGAGCGCCGGCAATGCGAAGGTTTTCGTATTGAAGATCTGAGCCGAAGCCAACTCGGCGTATTGCGACGGGGAGGCTTTCACCAGTACAAACGTCCCGTCCGTCTTTTGCGCGAGCAGCTTGCCGTCCGCAAAGAGCACGGTTGCGTAACCAAAGTCCTCCTTCTCCCAGAGGACCTTTTGCTTTTCGGGGTCGATGCAGCGGAGACTCGCCCTGCCCTGATCATCGCGGCCATGGATGCCGAAGAGCACGCCGCCGTCGGCGATGCAGGTCGCGTACTGGCTCGAGATCAGGTCGTTCGATTCCCACAATTTGTCCAGCGACGCGTTGCCGATTTTTGCAAAGACGGCCCCGACGCCGTAACTGGCCGTCATGAACAGCCGATCGCCCACGACTGTCGGATTCGCTCCGTTGACAGTCGGGCCGCGCATGCCGAACGGAATTTCAAATCGAATCGCACCATTGTCCGGATTGAGCGAGACCGTCGTCAGCCGCGTCTCGACGATGAGGTGGCGGACGCCGTTCACCGTCACCGCGACCGGCGAGGAATAACTGGCATTTTCGTTCGTCTGCTTCCAGAGCGGCTTGCCCGACTCGAGCGAGAAGGCCACGATCCCGGCGCCCGCCTTCGCGCCGCCGACGTTCACGATCACCTTGTCCCCCTCGACAAGCGGCGAGCTGCCCGCGCCAAAGTAGCCCTCGCCGGCCCGATACTCCGCGTGCGTGTCGCGGGTCCAGATTTTCGCGCCGTCGGCCAAGCGCAAGCATGCGAGGTGTCCTTGTACGCCGAACGCGATCACGCGGTCGCCGTGAATGATTGGCACGCAGCGCGGTCCGTCGTCGGGCGAGATGCCCGAGACGTAGGAGGTTGGGAACGCGACTTTCCACGACGATTTCCCCGTCTTCACGTCGAACGCTTCGACCGCTTCCTCATTCTCGACGCGATGGAACAAAACGCCGCGCTCACCCAGGATCGACGCGCCGGCGTATCCGCGCCCGACTGGACGCTCCCACACAACTTTGGGTCCGCCCGCCGGCCAGGAATCGGCCAACGACTCACCCTCGGCACGTCCGTCGCGATGCGGACCGAGGATTTGGGGCCAGTCGCCCCCGTCGGCACGCATTGCGTAAAGGGGCAGAGCTGCCGCAAGGCCGACAAGCACCTTCCAAATCCGCCGCGGAGAAGTTCGTCGCGAACGAGCCGCCATCTGTAATCCTTCCGTCAAACGGGACGCGCGTTGTGTTCGAGCGTCCTCGGCCAACAAAGGAGCGCAGCCGCAATGCCGCACAAAGCCACATCGCACGCATTGATTGCGATCGAAGCCCGATGATACCCGGCAAACTCGGCCGAATGCGCTCGTCCAACCGGCGTGATCATTCCGACGATCGGCAAATAGATTGCGGCAAAATCCACGACCATCAACACGAGGACCAGACCCAGGAGCCAGGACGCCGCGACGATCCGCCGCCGCTCCCCTCTTTTGCGCCCGATTAGAGCGATTACAGAACCAGCGAGTGCGGCCGCGACAACCACGAACCCAAAAGCGTAATACGCCGGGAACCTGAGCAGCGCCAGCGTGTCCTTGGTCGCAGAGTCGAAACCCGGATGGCGGACTTCCCGCACCGCGGTGATGACAAACAGCATCGCCGCGCCAACCCAGACGGCCGAGGCCAGACGGGCGACCGCCAAACCCAATCGCATCAGAGAATTGCCCCTTTATTTTTAGCGCGCAACCCACCAAGCTAAAAACTCTCGCACAGTATACCGAAAGAGTGTCCCGCGGTCCGAGGTCTCTCGCGCGTCCCAGTTTCGTTCGCAATGCCGGAAACAACCGATGAACCGAGTGAGACTCATCATTGTCTGCTTTGCTATCCTCGCGGTGGCGATCCGCTATGCGAATATGGACAAAAGCGTCGACTTCATTGTGGAATAGGAACTTGCATGTCCTCGGACGACCGCCTTGTCTGCGACCGATTTCCTCGCTCCTCGCAATACAACGCCGATTGGATTCTGACTCATGCCAGCGGCGGGGCCAACTCGCTCTGGCTGACGGAGTGGCTGGCGAGCGCGCTCGACTTGAAGCCCGGCATGCGGGTGTTGGACCTCGGGTGCGGGCGCGCTTCGTCGTCGATCTTTCTGCGGCGTGAGTTCGGCGTGCAAGTCTGGGCGACCGATTTGTGGTTTAGTGCGGCGGAGAACATTCAGCGCATTCGCGATGCCGGCGTCGAAGACGGAGTGTTTCCGCTGCATGCCGACGCCCATTCGCTCCCTTTCGCCCCGGAGTTCTTCGATGCGATTGTCTGCATCGACTGCTATCCCTATTTCGGAACCGACGACCTATACCTGAACTACCTCGCCCAGTTCGTGAAGCCGGCTGGTCCGATCGGAATTGCCGGAGTGGGGCTCAGGCAGGAATTGGAAGGCCGCGTTCCCGACCATCTTCGCCCGATGTGGGGCCAGGATTTCTGGGCCATCCATTCGGCCGCCTGGTGGCGGCGGCACTGGGAGCGGACCGGCATCCTGGCTGTCGAGGTGGCGGACGACATGCCGGACGGCTGGCAACGCTGGCTCGAATGGCAGCGCGCAGTGGCTCCGGATAATTCCGTGGAGATCAAGGCGGTCGAAGACGACGCCGGCCGGTATCTGGGCTACGTTCGCGTCGTCGGCCGTCGTTGCGCCGGCGTGAAGCTCGAAGAATATTGCTGGCCCGACACTCTGCGATCCATTCCGCCGCAGTACACCAAGAAGGATTTGCTCCGACCCGATCGGCCATGAACCGCTGCGGCAGCCGCTCAGGGCCGAACGAGTGGGGAAGTTTGAACGAGCCTCCGTTATGATTGCGGTATGGTTCGCGCGCTCGT
>DASZFO010000225.1 GCA_035939775.1 Pirellulales bacterium
GGTAGCGGGACTGCGGAACTCGGCCTGATCGGCAACGTGCTCGCCGCGGCTCTGAAGGCAATCCTCAAAGGCAAACGCCTCGGCAAGGGATCAACGAGCCTCGGATTGGGATCGACGAGGCTCAGCTCAGGTTACGAAATCATCCGTAGATCACAACAGTAGAAACGTGCTTCTTCGCAAACTTTCCAAACGCTTCCAACTAGCGAAACGCGGCGGACACAAACCGCCGAGACTCCAAGGGCCCTGGACGAGTTTCAGCAGCGATATTACGAGGACTGGGCAACACGTCTTCCGCACATCGTCGCGTACGCTATTGAAACTTCGACCGATCAGTCACGAATGCAACAACTACTTGTTCGCGCCATGTTGATGTCGATAAACGCTGGAATCGTAAGTCCGATTCAGCGATTGCTTGCTTCAAAATGGCGAGGCGATATTCTCGAAGGGACGAAGACTTGGCGCGAGAACCTTATTGATCTTGTGCCCGTTTCTGAACCCTGGGTTGGAGCGCGGATTCGGGCGACATCTGCCGCGATTTCGAGAGTTCTTGGCCCAAGGACCAATGCGGCTGGCTCCGCCGAACCGGTTCCCACCGAGGTACCTGCCTCGACTTAGTCCGTCCTGCAAAAAACCGGACGAGTTTCGCGCATTGTTCGGTAAAAAGGAGGTTGGCTGTACGCTGAGGTCGGCGAGCGCGTGCTGGTCGAACCTCATTGAGATCTGGGCGATCTCAAAACAGCCCGATTTGGGCTTCGGCATTTGCCCGGCAGACTTGGCGTTCTTGGCCAGTTGCTTCTTCCGATTGAGTGTCCAAACAAAGCTCTTGCAGCTTGCGGGCCTCGTCGTCGGTCAACTCACGGAGCAAGAACTCATCGCCAATTCGCCATGCCAAGAGGTACGGCGCGCCGATTCCTTCCTCGCAGCAACAGCCTTCGCGGATTACGTGGGCCGGGCGGATATCCAGCACTGCACTCCACAAATCCGCGTCGACTGAAACCAATCGGCCGGCGGGAATCTCAAAATCGTCGCTCGTGGCCCATTCGTCCGACCACGGAGTGCGAGGACCTTGGGAACACGCCCGCTCGAAGGCTCGAAGCCGGCCGGCTGCCGAAAGCAGCGAATCGTCGGGCGCGTGGGTCGGGGGCGATGATAGTTGCGACTCCCCTACCTCCTCGAAGCGGTCGTCCACTTCCGACAATGCGGAAACAGTCGGCGACTCGGCGACCGTTGCGTTTCGGACCTGCCATTCAATTTCACAGCGGAGATCGTCCACCGCCGAGACGAGAACTTTGATCTCGTCAGTGATCGACTCAATCGCCGCCAGCAAATCGTCGAGGTTTGCACGCCGTTTGGCGGTCATGGCTCACCTCCGGACCTTAGCAGTTTCATAACAGCCTTCCTTTCTGCGTAGCTCGAAAACCGAGTGCAAAACCGTGATGCACACGCCACCGGTCTCGAAGGTCCGCCGCGTGCGGCGGACCTCGGAGACAGTGTGCAGTTGAGAACTACCCGAAGCAGAAAGCTTCAAAGAACTCGGATCGCCGTTCAGGCGGTCCGGTTTTAATCAACGGCTCTCACCTGCCTTCGTCGGCCTGTCATCGTCGGGGCCCGCCCCGTGAGGCCGGAGGCCCTTGGCCCCGACGAGGATGGGACGACGAAGGCGTGTGCCGCCCTCAGGCGTGTCCACACTCGCCCTCGCCGTCGCACAATCCACGCCAACACCTGCCTTTGTTGGTCCGATTCCGAGGGGTCTCGTCCGCCGCCCGGTCGTCGCGATCGAAGATCGCCTCAGCCTTGGGAGAACGCACGTGCGGCAAGAAAAGCCCGCTCCTTTCCAGCGGGCCGGGGGTGGAATCGAAAACCGTGGACAACGAACCTTCAATCTTTCCGCACTGGCGGCGCGTCGGGCACGAACTGTACGTCCTCGTCATCGAAATCGAACGTGCAGTCGCAGTTGTCGCAGCCGACGACATTCCACGGGTCGGTCCGGTCCTTCCCGACGGCCTCGTCGGGAATCTCGACCGGATCTCCGCACCGCGGGCACTGCACAAAGTACATGGTACTCCTCGTCTGCGACCGATGGTCGCGGCAAGAGACTGGAAACGAACAGTCATCCAAAGAGAGAGGTTCGGCGGTGCAAAAGCCTTTGACAAGAACCTCTCTGATCCAGCGGAGCAGCATCATCGGCTAGTAGGGCAGGTCATGCTCCTGCTGGCCGCTCGACTGCTGCCCGTTCGCCGGATGACTTTGCTGGAAGATCCAAGTGTGCGCCAGATCGGCGACCTTGATCACCATCGGCAAGTCATCGCGACCGAAGCTGTCGCTGGTCTTCCACTGCTCGCCATCACGGTAAATCCGCTGGATGGTGACGTAGTGGCGGACGCCGCTTTGGGTCTCGTTCGCCCAAATGGCGGCCTTGATGCGTCCCAGCCGCACTTCATGGACTGGTTTATTGCCGTTCGACATAGCTACGTTCTCCTTTCATCAAAAAGTTACAAACAAACAACGAAACAAACGAACCGTCACGCAGCCAATGCCAACAAGGCACTGGCCTTCTAGTCGAAGTCCAAGCGATCACCGGCGTATTTGATTTCGCCGGAGAGTCGCGTGAGGGCATCGACCAGGCTGAAGATCGTGAACCGGCCGCGTTGCCGGGCGATCTCCAGGGCTTGCTTGGCCAAGGCCCGGTTGATGCCGTGGCCGGCCAACGCTTTGAGGACCTCGTCCGCGTCTTCGCCCAGCGACTCTTTCATCGACTTGGCGACGACCTTGACGAAGGCATCCTTCCGCTCATCCCGCTTCTGCACGAGGGCTTCCACCAGCCGCCGCATCTCATCGAGCGACGCGGTAACGCTGGCCGTGTGTTTGCGGGAAAATTCCACGACTTCGACGGCATCCCACACGATGTGGTTCTGACACACCGCTTGGAGCCAGAAAGTCTGCACTCCAAACGACCGGCGTCCGACCTCCGAGTTCCAGACGAAGAAGCCGGGGGCGAACGCCTCGTCCTCGATCTCGGTCCAGCCCAAGGGGTCGATGAGGAAGCAGAAGAGATCCTGCTCCCCCGCGTACAATCCTGTCGCTCCGTTGAACGCCTTCTGCGGCGGCTCGAAGCCGACTGCTGTCTCACGAAGCATTTGAATCACATCGGCGTCATGGAGCCGCGTGTATCCGCTTCCGTGAATGGAGCGGATTAGGTCCCCTTGCGTGAAAAGCTGGAGCGGCCGATTGGACCGCGGCAGCGTTTCCGAGAAGACCTGGCAGGCCGTTTCCGGCCGGAGCCGATTCACGGTATCCTTAGCGACTCCCGCCAACCGACAGAGTTGGCCGAAGCTCCAGTCGTTCATCAGGCAGGCACCATCGGTGCCGACCGCCAGAGACAACTGGCCCGAGCTTCCGACGACAGCGTTAAAATTCGCCGGCGCCTCCCAGCGATCCTGGGATTTTTCCTTTTGCCGTTGGCAGTAGGCCGCCAACTCGTCCAACGACTCGAAGCACTCGTCCGGCGTCCGCCGGAAGAGTTCTTGATTCGCCCGCAGCAGATTCGTCATGCGATTTCTCCTTTCAAGTCGAACAGTTACGAAATTCGATCAACCTTGGGCAGCGGTCCCACGTGGAACACTGCCGAAAAACCTTGATGCACCACCGACCTCTCGGGGCGGGGCCGCATATTTCGCGTCCTCGCCGCGATCGGTCGGCAATCGTCCCTCTACCCTTGGCCCCCTGCGAAAGAGCGTCTACCAATGAGATATGGCGGCTGGTGGCGCGGCGATGCATAACAAAGCGAACACCGACGAGCCTGAGCAGCGGTCGGTCCTAAGCGGGCGATCCCACTTGGAAATCGCCGGCGTTCGCACGGTGATACGGCGATGCCTACGCAGCCAATCGAAGGATGCTACAGACCTCGTCCGGGCTGCGTCGTTCATCTCCTGAGAACGCGAGGATGTTTGGCAGCGGGCGGAACTTGGCAAAAGCTCCGCAGCGGCCGCTGAGCACGACGAGCTTACAGTGGGGCGCTTGCTTCATAACCTGCTCGATGGCAAAGCCAGCAGTTGCCGAGGAGTAGATCGGGGCGTAAGGATACTGGCGGAGCCGTTCGCCGAATGAACAGAGTTCGAGCCACGGGGGCACAGCCGTCAAGAGAACGACCCGGGGGAAATGCTTGACGGCTTTGCACAGCACGTGGAACAGGCGATCGACCGCTTCGTCGGCCAAGCCGTCGAGGTTGCTCCGGGCGAGGAATTGATCGGGACGCGAGGTCGAGCCGAGTGTGTCGCGGTCGGTGTCGTCGTGGACGGAAGGATCGTCCATGCCATAGCGGCTGTCAGCCCAGCCATCGTGGCCCACCAAAGCGAGAGATTTGCTGAGCGGGAGCGGCTCGTCGTCAGCGCCTAGGTAGTGCAGATACTGGGAGCGTGTGCAAAGTCGCTTGATGGGCTGCTGGAAATCCGCGATGGACTTGTGCGCGAATCCAGGCTCGCGAACGGTGAATAGGAGGGGGCAGGGATGTGATTCGTCCCTGAGTTGCTCAGAAGCGGCAACGAGTCGCGAGATTTCGGCGAGAGTGCCCTCGGTCAGGACAGCGTCGATGCGGTCGCGGATGGCGAGCCGGACAAAGTCTCCGTAGGGAAGTCCGGTCTGTCCGCTGTAAGCAGGCGAACTCATGTGGGCGTCGGTCAGCCAAGCGAGTCGTAGCGAAGTGTCGTTCACGGTTTCGTTCCTTAATAAACGGGAGTGTGGCGGGTAATTCGGGGCGCTCCGACACGGAGCGCCGCCAATTACCAAGTCGCAATTCCATGCCGTCGGCGAAACGACGCGGATGCTTTCCGGCTATCGCGCTGAACGTGAGGGACAATTCGACGCGAGCACCGAGGGCCGATTTCGCCGCACCGATACCGGTGCGGCGATCGACGCAAAGGGGTTGATCAACCGGGCAATGATTCGGCCTAGCCGCACGGCGCTGACGGCGATTTTCCGTCTTGATCCGGGGGAGCGAAGCCCGCGTTTTTGGCATTTCGGCCGACGAGATCGACCAGCCAGGCACATAGTCGGGGGTCTGCGGCGGCGCTCGCTGTTCGCGGCGGCATCTCGTCAAAGGTCCGCCCGTTCAAAAGCCTCCCGGTCTTGGACTTCTGCACGCCTCCCCACTGTTTGAAGAAGAACGGAATGCCGGCGGCTTGGCATTGCTCTTGAATCCTCACGACCCATGACTCGTCCATCGGGCGGGCGCCGGCGCCGCTTTCGCCGCCGACGATGACCCAGTGAATGCCCGTGAGGTCGAGATCGCCCAAGTCCTCGAGGAGCGGCTCGATCGAGAGAAATCGTACCGCAGCAGGCGCATCGCGGAGGGCGTCGATTCTGGGGAGGCCGTACTTGCGGTCCTCGACGCTGACTCCCCACCAGATATGGTCTGCGGCAGCGACGTCCTCCGGCTGCGTACGCAGAAAGTCGCGCAGGCGTTCGGCCCGTTTGGTCAGCACCTGATAGGTGTGCCAGTCGGCCCACTGCATGACTCGGACGACTAGTTCCACATAGGTGTCGGGGACTCCCGCTTGAAATAGATCGCTCATCGAGTTGACGAAGATGGTCTTGGGCTTGCGCCATTTCAGCGGCTCTGCGAGCTTCTCGGGCACGAGGCGCAGATCAAAGCCCTGCTCGTAGGGATGCCCTTTGACGCCGCGGAACCGTTCGGCGAACGTTGCGGCATAACAGTGCGTGCAGCCGGGGCTGATCTTCTTACAGCCGCGGACGGGATTCCAAGTAGCTTCGGTCCATTCGATTTTGGAATTGGCGCTCATGGTGGCTCCTAACAGGTGGATTGGAATTCGGAAACGCGATGACCACCGGTTCGTGACCGCGACTCTTGTGCGGGATCCGGACGGACCGCTGCACAAAAGATCTGTCGCAATCCCGGGCGGCCAGCGAAATCGACCCCCCGACGCGGCGACAGAATCAGTGGGCTGCGAAAGGGATTACGGACACTGGTTGGACGATTTGCTGGTCGCCCAACCAGCGCGTGGGTGAGGTCAGTCCTCGGCGCCTGCGAGGAGGCGGCCGGGATCGGCGACGCGACGAGTGCCATACGAGCCTCGGCGAGTCAATTTGGAAGTCGAAGGACGATCCGCACGCCGGGAGGCATCGTTTGGGCCTGGCCGGTGAGTGCCTCGACGTTGGGCAATGGAACGTGGCACGCCGTGCGTTGAACGTGGCCGCAGAGGACCGTCAAGTTACACTCGGGCTTCTCCTGCATTTCAGCCTCGACGAGTTCGCCAGCTAACGGGGAGGCTAGCAGTGGGACATCAGGATAATTGCTGGACACGTCGTCGATATCGGAGAGGGCTGGCCAGAGCGGCAATTGGGTCAGCAACAGGACAATTGGGAATTGCCGCGCTGCTTGGGAAAGCATGAAAATCAGTTCGACGGATGCTTTGACAGCGGCACTATCTGGCCGCTGGGACAGTCTGTGGCAGTCAGCGCAGCGAGTCGGGATGCGAGCGTCTCGTTTGAGGTTTTCCAGTTCGGGGGGCCATCGCTCAAAACTTGCTTCCGACCATCCGTCGTAGCCGACCAGGGCGACCGATTCCGTGAGCGCAATTGGCTGATCGCAGGCACCGACGTGCGTGATCGTGGGAGTGTCCGTGAGGTATTCCTTGAGTTCGCTGCGGATTTGATGGATCGAGTTGCAACGCGTGTGGTTGCCTACCGTGAAGTACAGCGGACAGCCGCCCACGTCGTATTGCAGTTGCTTCAAGAACTGAACCAGCTCGGACGCTTCGGCGAAATCCGTGTTTAGCAAAACTGATTTGGGCTTTGTTCGCCGAGTATTCTCAACGGCCTTTTGATAGTCCACTCCCTCACAGTTTTCGGTCCCAAAGGAATTGCGATGGATGTCGGTGATCCACGTTACGCGGTGACGTCGCTTTGACACGATCGGGCTCCTATTAAGAAAGAAGTGCGGGTTATTTGCGGCTGATGCTCATACAGAGCACGGCCCAATAACCTTGTCGCAATTCCGATCCGTCGGCGCAATTGAGAACGAACGGAACAAATGTTCGAAGGGGCTGCGAAGCGCGTCGGAATCGGGAAACCGCCCGGCCGCGGCTGCAAGGCAACGCGCAAGTCGTTTGATGGGAGCGCTTGGGGGTCCCGAAGGCTTCAGAGTCGTCTGGGTTATCCCAGCATGGGCTGCGGCGATTTGTCGGTGGTCGTCACGTACGTTTGGCCGTCTAAGGCCGAATCCCAAAAGGCGTTCGAGCGATTGACGTCGAGTGCGTCCGACCGACGATGCAGAGCGCAACGCGGGTTATCGGGAAAGCGACGCGCGCGTCGCATTCGGTCAACGCCACTAGCTGGACGCTGAGTTGCGGAGAGGAAGCCGGCTCAATCAGAATCTTGAGATCTGCGAAGTTGAAGAAGCTTCTCTGGCTTCGGCAAGACGCCGGCGTTCGGTCGAGCGGATCGGGACTGGCTGAAAGCCGTCTCGTTGTTTCCGTGACTAGGTCTCGAAGCGGCAACCACAGCCTCGGTGTGGGGAGGCGGTCGGTCGAAGCGGCGAAGCGAAGCGGCAGCGATAGTTTCGTCGTCGGGCACAGAATTCGGGACAACGTGGGCGTGTCGAACCGGCGCGCGAGCGCGGAGAGAAGTTACCTCGGTCGATCAAAGCGCCGCCGTTTCGCGGCGTCGGTCGATCCGACCGCCGCACTTTCGACCCGCACGGCTGAACGGGGCAACCATCGCCGCCCACCCAGCGATCTCACAGGCGACCGGGTCCCTCGAATCGTGACTTCGCGGCGTCGGCGGATATATTCTTGCGGCGACTGTGCGGGCTGATTTGTGGCAGTTGGCCAAGCGAGCGGCTAGACTCAATGCACGTCCATCGCGGCTTCAGTTGTGGTGGTGCAGATGAACGAAGTCACGCGCATCCTTTTCGCCGTTGAGCAAGGCGATCCCCAGGCCGCCGAGCAACTCTTGCCGCTCGTTTACGACGAATTGCGCAGGCTAGCCGCCCAGCGGCTGGCCCAGGAAAAACCTGGGCAGACACTCCAGGCGACGGCGCTGGTCCACGATGCCTATCTGCGATTGGTCGATGGCGACGTCGCCCAGCACTGGAATAGTCGCGGGCACTTCTTTGCTGCCGCGGCTGAAGCGATGCGGCGCATCCTCGTGGAAAATGCCCGACGCAAGCAACGAGGACGGCACGGCGGACAGTTGCAACGCGTCGACTTCGACAGCCAGCTTCAGGTGCCTAGCGAGGCCGACGACAACCTTCTCGCACTCGATGACGCAATCCAACGGCTGGCGGCGGAAGAGCCTCAGGTCGCAGAAGTGGTGAAACTGCGTTATTTCGCCGGGCTGACGATTGAGGAAACCTCGCTGGCGCTGAACATTTCCGTGCGATCGGTCAACCGCCATTGGGCGTACGCCCGGGCCTGGCTGTACCAGCAATTGAATTAGGTCGCCGCGAGTTTTTCGAATTGGTTGTGGCACAGTTTGGCCACGAGCGTCGCACTGTATATTAGCGTCTCTTTTATCGGTCAGGATCGCCGTCATGTCCGCTGAATCGCTCAACGTCCGATCGATATTTGGCCGTGCCCTGGATATTCCATCGGAGGCAGAAAGGACGGCCTACCTCGACGAAGTGTGTGCGGCGGCGCCAGAGATTCGTCACAAGGTCGACGCCTTGCTGAACGCATACGCAAGTGCCGGGAGCTTTCTGGAGAGCCCCCTCATTGCGGCGCCGTCGCCCGAAGTTACGAGCGATTTTCCGCTTCACGAAGGTCCCAGCAGCCAAATTGGTCCCTACAAGCTCTTGCAAAAGTTGGGCGAAGGGGGCATGGGCACGGTCTACATGGCCGAGCAAGAGCATCCCGTCCGCCGTCGAGTGGCGCTAAAGATCATTCAGGCGGGCATGAATTCGGCCAAGGTGGTGGCACGTTTCGATCAGGAACGTCAAGCGCTGACGATGATGGACCACCCCAACATCGCCCGGGCCCTCGATGCCGGCGCCACCGAAACCGGCCGGCCGTACTTCGTCATGGAGTTGGTCAAGGGTATCCCCATCACCCGCTATTGCGACCACGAACATCTGACGCCGGCCGAGCGACTGGAGCTATTCATCCCTGTCTGCCAAGCCATCCAGCATGCCCACCAGAAAGGGATCATCCATCGCGACATCAAGCCCTCCAACGTGCTCATCGCGCTGTACGACGGCCGGCCGGTTCCCAAGGTGATCGACTTCGGCGTGGCCAAGGCGACCGGCCAGACGCTCACCGAGCGGACCATGTTCACCGAGGTCGGAAGTATCGTCGGGACGCTGGAATACATGGCCCCTGAACAGGCAGAGCTGAACAATCTGGACATCGACACGCGGGCCGACATCTATTCGCTCGGCGTGCTGCTCTACGAATTGCTGACCGGCTCGCCTCCCTTCACCAGCCAGCAGTTGCGCAGCGCAGCATTCGCGGAGATGCTGCGGCTGATCCGCGAGGTCGAGCCGCCGCGCCCGAGCACGCGTCTGTCCAGCTCCGAGGAGTTGGCGAGCATTGCCGCACTGCGCAGATTGGAGCCGCAACGATTGACGAAGCTGGTGCAATACGATCTGGATTGGATCGTGATGAAGGCGCTGGAGAAGGACCGCGGCCGGCGCTACGAGACTGCCAACGCCTTGGCCGACGACATCACAAGATATCTCCACGATGAGCCGGTGCAGGCCGGTCCGCCGCGGGCTGGCTATCGGCTGCGGAAGTTCTTGCGGCGGAACAAGCGTCCAGTGTTGGCGGCGGCGCTCGTGTTGCTCTCACTGGTTGGTGGCATCATGGGCACAACCTGGGGCTTGGTCCGGGCGAGCCAGGCCCTTGACGCCGAGGCCGAGCAAAGGCACGCGGCCGACAAACTCGCGCAGGAGAAAGCGGCACTGGCCGAAGTCGAGCGTCAATCGCGGGACCGCGCCGATCGGCAAAGTGAATTGGCTCTCAAGACCTTAAACTCGGTCGTATTCGAAATCGCGTCCAAATTGGAAGGCGTGCCAGGGGCTCATGAGGTTCGGCGCAGTCTACTGAGCACGGCCATCGAAGGCCTGAAGCAGGTCGCTCGCACCTTGGAAGTTGCCCCGAATGCGGATCACGCCTTGGTATGGAGTCATATCCAATTGGGAGACGTATTCTTGCTGGCCGGCGGTCCCAAGAGCGGCGGCACCGAGGAAGCGCGCAAGCAGTTCCAAATCGCCCGCGACGTGGCCGAGAAACTGGCGCACGACAATCCGAAGAACGTCCACGCCCAACGCGACCTCGGTGCTGCGTACCAATCGCTGGGGGACTTGAGCCTGCAATTAGGCAACCTGCCGGCTGCTCGCGAGGCTTTCGACAAGTATTTCAGCATCGAACAGAAATTGGCGCACGACAATCCGCAGGACGCTTACGTCCAACGCAATCTGGCCGTTTCATACAGCAAGCTGGGTGAATTGAATCTCGAATTGGGCAACACGGTCGCCGCCCGCGACGATTTCCAGAAGTGTTTGGAAATCGACCGAAAGCTGGCGCACGACGATCCGCAAAGCGCTCTGGCCCAGCGCGACCTATCGATTGAGTACGGCAATCTAGGGAATGTCGACCTGGAATTGGGCAACGCGGCCGCTGCCCGCGACGTCCTCCAGCAAAGCTTGGAAATCTGTCAGAAGCTGGCACACGACGATCCGCAAAGCGCCCAGGCCCAACGCGACCTGGCCCTGGCGCACGAAAGGCTGGGGTATGCGAACCTGCGACTGGGCAATGCGGCGGCTGCCCGTAATGAATATCAGATTCATCTGGAAATCTGTCAGAAGCTGGCACATGACGATTCACTGAGTGCCGAGGCCCAGCGCGATTTGTCCCGTTCGCACATAAACCTGGGAGATGTCAACCAACAACTGGGCGACATGTCGGCCGCACGCGACGCCTTCCAGAAAGGCTTGGAAATCCGTCAAAAGCTGGCGGGCGACGATCCGCAGAACGCCGTCGACCGACGCAATCTTGCTCAATCGTACCGCAGGCTGGCGGGCGTAAACAAGGAATTGGGCAATGGGACGGCAGCACGCGAAGAGTACCAGAAGTCTATCGAAATCGAACTGAAGCTGGCGCGCGACGATCCCCAAAACGCCCTAGTCCGAGCCGACTTGACGGCTTCGTACCTAAATCTTGGGGATCTGAACTTGAAACTGGGCGATGCGGCGACGGCCCGTGACGACTACCAGAAGTTTTTCGAAATCAGCCAGAAGCTGGCGCGCGACGATCCACGAGACGCCCATGCCCAGCACGAGTTGTCCGTTTCGCACGAAAAGTTCGGAGACGTCGAGCTGCACTTGGGCAATACGACGGCCGCGCGTGACGACTACCAGATAAGTTTGGAAATCTTTCAAAAGCTGGCACACGACGATCCACAGAGCACCCAGGCCCAAACGGACTTGTCCTGGAGTCTTGGACACCTTGGCGATTTTGAAATCGCGAACGAGAATTTTTCGGCGGCGACGCGCTGTTACGCTCAGGGCGTTGCGATCCTCGAGAAGCTGGATCAGGACGGGAAGATCGCCAATCAACGCACGTACCAAGCATGGCTCGCCGCGCAGCGGAAGGCGTTTGGGTCGTCCCAAGCAGCCGAGCGGGCGATCGACAATCTGGATTTTGCTCTGGGGCGACCGAAGAAAGAAATCCCAGACTTGCTGGGCATTCGGAGCCGCGCGCTGGCCCGTCAGGGTAAGCACGCCGAAGCTGCGGCGACGGCGGAAAAGCTGGCGGCGCTCAGGCCGGTCAGCGGCGAGAATCTGCTCCAGGCAGCCCAAGGATACGCGCTTTGCGCCGGGGGATTGAAACCGGCCGACTCGAAGGGCCAGCTTTCAGCCGACGAACAGGCACTGCAAGAGCGCTATGCGGCGCGAGCGGTCGAGTTGCTCAAGCAATCAAATGCCGCCGGCCATTTCAAGCACTCGGAACAGCGCGCGAAGCTAGACTTGGACCACAATCTGGACGCGCTCCGCTCCCGCGACGACTTCAAGAACCTGCTGGCGGAGATTCCCGCGGCGCCGGACGAGAAACTCCCACCGCCAAGGGTCACGAAATGGGCGTATCCCGCCGACGAGCACGGCGTGCCAGGCTCCTACGAGATGGGAGATTCCGAGTGGGTCGAAATGAAGAATGGGAAGATCGCTGCACGCTTCAAGATGACTGGGTCCACCGCGAACTATGTCGAACTCTACGACGCGGGCCGAAAGTTATGGGTCCGGCTGAGTCAGACCAATGAATCCTTCTCGACAGACCATAAGCAATGGCATTTTCTCTTCAAGGGCAAGCCAGTCCACGATGATGTACCCACGACCGGATCCAGCCCATCGTCGCCGCCGGCGACCGATCGACCGAAATCCGACCAACAATCACAACGCTCGGCCTCGAAGGCCGAATGAGACGAGGTGACTTACCGAGTGGACGGCGCCATTTGCGATAGTCAAAACTGCAGTGCCGGCGTCTTGTCTCGGAGGGGTTGATGCGGGTTGGACTTTCACAACCGTTCACGATTTCAAGAGGTGTGGGATGAATCGTCAAGCCATTGGGGGACGCAGTAATGCGGCTCTCAGCGTGTTGCTGGTGGCGGCAATAGTGGCGGCGTCACTCGGTCGCCGGGCCTTGGCCGTGACATACAACTGGAATGCCGGCGATGGCAACTGGAGCGTGCCCGGCAATTGGTCGCCCGCAGGCGTGCCGGCCGGCGGCGACACGGCTAACGTCCTCAATACCGACGGTGTCAGCCGCACAATCACCTACGACTACACCGGCCCCGGCCTCACGCTCGCCTTTCTCTCGGTCGATTTGACCGGGGGGATGCCGACCGACACGGAAACCTTCTCGATGGCGGCCAATAACCTGACGTCGGCCTTTGAATACGTCGGCTGGTCGGCCGGCAACGGCAGCGGCACGTTCAATCAATCCGGCGGCGTCAACAAGATCAACGGCACGGCCCTCTATCTGGGCCTGAATCCGACCGATAATGGCTATTACAACCTCAGCGGAACCGGATCGCTCCTCGCCTCGGGCAACACCGGCGAGGTCGTCGGTTATAGCGGCACCGGAACGTTTACGCAGAATGGAGGCACAAATTCGTTCACGAGCACGAATGGCCAACTTTACCTGGGGTTCAACGCCAGCTCATCGGGCACGTATGTCATGAACAGCGGCATCCTCTCGATGAATACGACTACTGGAGAAGAAATTATCGGATGGGGGAGCAACTCCACGGCCATCTTTACCCAGTCCGGGGGAACGAACAGCACCTCGCTGGTGATTGTCAGCCAGGGGAGTGGTTCGTCTGGCACCTATAACTTGCACGGAGGCACTCTTACAGCCGGCCTTGAACTCGTCGGCAGCCACGGCACCGGCACGTTCAACCAGGACGGCGGCGCCAATAATCCGTCGCAGCTCAGTGTCGGAAGCGAGGCCTTTACAAGTGCCGGTGCCTACAACCTCAGTGGGGGCACGCTGAATTGCGGGGCACTCTTTGTCGGTTATTATAGCGGTCCTGGGACCTTCACGCAAACCGGTGGCGTCGTCAATGTGTTAGGTTCGCTTGGGATCGGTCCAGCACCCGGGGCTTACAATCTCAGCGGCGGAATTGTGAATATCGCCGGAGGCCTGTACCTGATCGGCAATCCCGCGCTCTTCAATTGGACGGCCGGCACCGTTAACTTCACGACCGACGTGACGTTCGATTCGAATGGGACGGCGGGCCCCACAACCGGCAACGCCTTCGGGGCCGCATTGTCGCTCGGCGCCGGACAAACCCTGATGGTCACCGGCAACGAAACGTTGGGAGGCGTGGGACCATTCAGCTTGACGCTTGGCGCCGGCGGCGCGCACTACGTGACCGGAACGCTCACGCTCAGCCCGACCGGCACGATCGAACAGGATGCCGGCAGCACGCTCTACGCGGCGATGTTCACGCAGGCCGGCGGCACGGTGAATGGCACGCTGCAGAATCAGGGAGTCTTCAACTATCAAAGCGGCGCGTTCAACGGCAAACTGCGCAATCAGGGAACGGTCAGTCTCGGCCCCAACTTCACAGCCGCCAGTGGAATTGAGAACGACACGTCGATGACTGTTGCCGCAGGGCAAATCGTCACCGCCAACGGCGATGGGCTGGACAATCTTGGCTTGCTCACATTCAACGGCGGGACGGTCGCCGGCACCGGGCCGCTTGTCAACGAATTCGGCGGCACGATCCAAGGCCGCGGCACCGTCGCTTCGCCGCTCGCCAACTTTGGCACGTTGTCGGCCAGCGGTGTCATGGCTCTGAGCGGCGGTATCACGAACGATGGTCTCGTTCAGGGCAACGGAAATATCACAGGCGCGTTCGCGAACAACGCCGATGGCGCAATCAGCGTGGCTGCCGGAAACTCATTGAGCATTACCGGAGCTTGGACGAACAATGGAGTCATCGCACTTTCAGACGGCACCGCCCGCCTTGGCGGGGGCGCCATCGCCAACCACAGCGCTCTTCAGGGATTGGGAATCGTCAACAGCGCGGTTGCCAACACGGGCACAATCGAGGCCCTCGGAGGCACGCTCTCATTTGGCGGAGCGTTGACAAATCCGGCCGGCGGAATGCTCACAGCCGGTTCCGGGGCCAAGCTCCTTGTCACCGGCGGCTTGGCGACGAACGCCGGAATTGTCAATCTCACCGGCGGCACGTTCGACAACAATGGTCACCCGCTGAACAATACCGGTCAGATCAGCGGCTGGGGCATCTTCCGCACCGGCGGCACGGGACTCGACAACAACGGGAGCATCACTTTCTCCGGCGGCGTCACTACGGTAAACGGCCCGGTCACGGACGAAAATGGCAAGACGATCGTGGTGGCTTACAACCCGGCGATCTTCACAGGATTGGTGACCAACAACGGCGGCGGGACGTTCAACATCGTCAGCACGACCGCCGTCTTCGCCGGCGGCTCCAGCGGCACCTTCGGCGGCACATTTACGAACAACGCCAATTCTGCGTTCTCCGAAGGGGGCAGCGGCGCGCTCGAAGTCGATGGCGTCCCGACGCTCAATACGGCCAGTTCGCTGGCGGTAAACGATTCCAGCACCTTGCGATTCAAGGCCACCAGCGGGGTGGCCACAATCGGCGCGGGCGTCGCCGCGACAGTCAACAACGGCGCGACCTTGGAATTGGCCGGCTCCGAATCGGCACTTTCCAACGGACCGAATCGTGTGAACATCACAAACCGCAGCACTGCCCCTGCGGGCATCCTTGTCTCCGGCACGCATCAGCAAGTCGGCAACATCGACGGTAGCGGCACCACGCAGGTCGATGCCGGAAGTGATCTCGCGGCAAATCATATCGTTCAAAGCGCCCTGGCGATCGGCGGCACTTCAGGAAGCCCGGCCCTTGTGACGATCGACGCCAGCGATGCCAACGGTAATCCGCTAGATGAGCCGAGCGGATTTGCCTTGGCTGACTCGCTGACGCCCAGCGGACCGTTCGGAGCGGGCGTCATCAGTTCCGCCAACTTAAGCAGCATTGCCGCCGACAGCACCGATCTGGCTGTCCCGGCAGCAAGCAATTCCGTTGGGACCGGCAATGCCTCGCAGGTGCCCGAACCGTCCACGCTCCTGCTGGCGCTCATTGCGGTTTTGGGTGTGATTAGCACCCAGTTCGTGCGACGCCACTTCCAATGTCAAACAGTCTGATCCGCTCGGCGGCGGCCGCGACACTCTGCTCTTGGCTCGTTGGTTCGGTGCTCGACGCTGAATTCCTGTCATCAGTCCAACGCGCTCCGGTCCGCCCGACCGACGTAGTTTCGCAACCTCGGTCGATCCGACCGACGCGCTTTCGACCCGCACGGCTGGACGGGGGTGGCCATCGCCAGCCTCGGGGAAGCTGCGCGCTCTTTAGGGCTGACGCGGCGCGTAGCCGACCGGCATTGGGCATACGCCAGGGCCTGGCTTTACGCTCGGCTTCGTGAAGAGAAATACCTCCGGTGGACTCTCCATCACGCCGGCCGGGATTCTCCGAAAAATTTCAAGATTTTCGGTGCAATCTGTCTTCGAACGGGGCATTGAAAGATAGAGCGTCGTAAGGAGTTCATCCATGAACGATGTCCGTCCAGATGTAGAATCCCTTTTCTTCGAGGCGATCGACCAGAGATCGCCCGAGGAACTCCGTCGCTTTCTTGATCGAGCCCGTGCCAACGACAGCCTCGTCACGAGCAATCTCGTGAAGCTGACTGGCCAGGAGCGCGCGAGGGAACGACGGCAAACGCTGCTACCAACGAGGCGACCTTCGCGTGTCTCCGCCCAAGAGGCTACATCGGACGCTTACGACTTTTCCCCACCGTGGAGCCGGACCAACCCACGAATGGCGGTTCCATCTTGATTTCTCTCAACTTGGAGGACTGTATGAGCAGGTCGCATCGTTTCACCGTCGCGACGAGCGTCTCTGGCCGGCGACGAGTCCGGCCGGCTTGGACTAGAATTTGGCTCGCTCTTTTGTGCGCTTTCGGCGTGGCCCGTCCCGCGCTGGCCGTCAACGGCACGTGGACGAACACAACGAGCGGCGGGTTATGGTCGACGACGACGAACTGGTCCGGCGGCGTCGTGGCCAACGGGACCGACGGCATCGCCGACTTCAGCACGATCAATATCACAGCCGACGATACGGTCCACCTCGACACCGCGAGGACGATCGGCCAACTGAAATTCGGCGATACGACTCCGAGCAACAACTGGATCCTCGACAACGACGGCAATTTCTTCGACGTCCTGACACTCGCCGTCTCATCCGGCACACCGACCATCACGGTGAACAACGACACCGCCACAATCAGCGCGGTGCTGGCCGGCACGCAGGGCTTTACCAAGAGCGGCGCCGGCACGCTGCTCCTCAACGTCGGCACGTTCAACAACACGTTCACCGGCGGCGTGACCGTCAGCGCGGGCACGCTGGCGCTTGGCAACGCCGGAGAACTGGGCAGCACCTCCAACGCCGTCAGCGTAATCGCTGGGGCCACTCTCGATCTCGGTGGGCAGGCGATCGGGGCAAACGCGTTGAGCATTTCCGGAACCGGCGTGGGGGGCAACGGCGCCCTGATCAACAGCAGCGCCGCCGCAGCCAGTTATGCCGGAACGGTTACCGCCAGCGGCCCATTCACCGTCGGCGGCGCCGGGAACATCACGCTCAGCGGGACCGTCAACGGCGGCAACAAAGTGCTGACCAAGGTCGGTAACAATACGCTCACGTTGAGCGGCGCGACCGACAACACCGGTCTCGCGGTCGCGGTCAACAGCGGTACGGTCGTTCTGGCCAAGACGAGCAGTGGCTCCCCGAATCCGGATGTACATGCCATCGGCGCGCTCGGTCTCTCCGTCAACGGTGGAATCGCACAACTCGGCGGCACGGGTGGAGATCAGATCTTCGACAGCGCCAGCGTCACAGTCACCAGCGGTGCGTTCGACACCAATGGCCAAAGCGAAACCTTCTCGACGCTCAATCTCCAGGGAACCGGCATCGGAGGCGCCGGCGCGCTGGTCAACTCGGCCGCCTCCTTCTCGAGGATCACGCTCACCGGCGGAACCACTCTCATTGGTAACGCCACGATCGGCGTCGCCCAGAGCGCCGGCGACCTTCAGTTGAACAATGCCATCGGCGGGAACTTCGCGCTCACCAAGACCGGGCTCGGACAGCTAGGTCTCGGCGGAACGAACACATTCAGCGGCGGTCTCGCAGTGCAACAAGGCACTCTTTACACGTTTCAGTCGATTAACAATGCCAGTACGAACGGAGTCTTGGGCAATAATACGAGCGTGACGCTCGGTTCCAGCGGTCAGACCGCCACACTCGCACTAGGCGGCGGAACAAGCAACATGCCATTCACGCTGGCCACCGGAGGCACCGGCGCGTTCGATGTTCCCAGTACCCTTAATCTTCAATTGAGCGGTGCGATCGGCGGCGCCGGCGCCTTGCTTGTGACTGACTTTGGCACACTCACACTCAGCGGGAACAATACGTTCACCGGTGGCGTGACGATCAGTGGCGGCACGCTGCAGGTCGGCAATCCCGGCGCTCTCAATTCGAGTGCTCCTAACTCCGTTGCCTTCAGTTCCACCAGTTTCGGGACAGGGATCTTGAGCCTCAATGGCAACAGCGTCACCGTTAGCAGCCTCACGTCCAGCGCCGTTGTCGGAACGCCGGTCGTCCAAAATGCCAACGCGAATGGCGCGTTTTTGACCGTCAACAATTTGGCCGCCAACACCTTTCCCGGCATCGTACAGGACGGCCCCGGCGGCGGAAGCTTGGGGCTCACGAAGTCGGGCGTCGGGACCCTCACGCTGAGCGGCAACAACACCTTCACAGGCGGCGTGTCAATCCAGGCTGGGACTCTCGCACTCGGCAGCGCGAGTGCGCCCGGCAGTACGGCCAACAGCATCAATGTTTCCAACGGCGCAACGCTTGACCTCGCGGGACAAGCGATCGGAGCAAATTCTTTGGTACTCTCCGGCACCGGCGTGGGGGGCAACGGCGCCCTGATCAACAGTAGCGCGAACGCCGCCAGTTATGCCGGAAACATCCAATGCCCCTTCGGCAACAGCGGTTCAGCCACCATCGGCGGCATTGGCCAAATCACTCTCAGCGGAAGCGTCTCTAATCCATCCCCCCCGAATGTATTTCAGCTCACGAAGATCGGCAGCAACACTCTGATCTTGAGCGGGACGGCGGACAACTTCAACCTTGGCATGGTGGTCAACGCCGGAACAGTGATCCTCGCCAAGACGAGCAGCATTTCTCCGGCTGTCCATGCCATCGGCCAGCCCGGCTTAGTCATCAACGGCGGACTCGTTCAACTCGGCGGCACCGGTGACGAACAGATCTTTGACCTCGGCAGCGTCACTGTCAACAGTGGTGCTTTTGACACAACCGGCCAAAGTCAGACGTTCGCTAATCTGAGCCTCGCGGGCGCCGGCATCGCGGGGAATGGCGCGCTCTTGGATTCGAGCCGAGGCGACTCTCTCATCGGACTCACCGGCGGAACGACCCTGACCGCCGACACCACCATCGGCGTGCCTCTGGCAAGTGCAACTCTCACCCTCAATGGCCCGATCAGCGGCGGATTCGGGATCACCAAAGTCGGCGCTGGCAGGTTCATAACCTTCGCAAACAATACCTATACGGGCACAACGAACATCGCCGGCGGATCGTTCGCAATGGACGGCGGCTCGCTGACGGGCAATGTCTTGAATCAGGCCACTTTCGACTACAGTGGCGGCACGTTTAGTGGCCGCTTGACGAATCTCGGAACTGTGGTTCTCGGTGCGGACTTCACCGCCGGCAATGGCATGGAAAACGACGGCGTTTTCACGCTGACCACGGACCAGACGGTCACGCTCAACGGCGCCGGCCTGGATAACGAAGGGACGTTTACCATGACTGGCGGCACGCTCAACCTGATTCCGACCGGCAACAATGTCAATCGGGGCAACCTCAATCTTTCCGCCAACCTCGGACTCGGAGCCGCGACGTTCAGCAATAGTGGCACGTTCAACCTCAACGGTGGATCGATCACGGGGGCGACGGGCACTCTGATCAACGGCATCGGCGGCGTCATCTCTGGGAGCGGGATGATCCAAACCGCCTTCAGCAACAGCGGCGGGTTGCTGACCCCCGGAAGCGGCACGCTGAACGTGACTCAGGCCTTCACCAATAGCGGACTGATCGAGTTGAACTCCAACGCCGCGAACCTCGTCGGCGGGGCCATTAACAACACCGGCTCGATCCGTGGCGTCGGCACGATCGGCAACGCGATTACGAACAACGGTAGCATCGAGCCGCTCGGCGGCATCCTGTTTCTGAGCGGCCCTCTCGTCAATCCCGCCGGCGGCTTGATCCGTGCCTCCGCTACCAACGAACTCGTCGTCAATTCCGGGCTGGCGACGAACGCGGGGACCATCAACCTGACCGGGGGAACATTCGACAACAATAACCATCCGCTGAGCAATGTCGCTACGGGCGAAATCAGCGGCTGGGGAACTTTCGCCACCGGCGGTACGGGCTTGGACAACAACGGAAGTATCACGTTCAGTGGAGGACAGACCACGGTCAATGGCCCGGTGACGAATGAAGGGGGCAAGACGATCACCGTCGCACAGAATAATGCGATTTTCACAGGGCTCGTGACCAACAACGCGACCGCGACGTTTAATACGGTAAACGCGACTGCCACGTTCGCAGGCGGGTTCGTCAACAACGGGAACAGCAACTTCGTGAAGGCAGGCGGCGGCATTGTACAAGTAGACACGGCCCCGACGCTCAACAACGGCAGCACGCTTTCTGTAACGACGGGCACGATGCGGTTCAACGTCGTCTCCGGCGCGCCGTCGATTGGCACGGGCGTCACGGCCGTTGTCTCCAGCGGCGCGACGCTCGAATTGGCAGGCTCGGTTTCCGCTCTGGCCAATGGCTCGAATCGCGTGAACGTCATCAATAATAGCAACGCGCCAGGAATTCTCGTCTCCGGGACCAATCAGCAAGTCGGCAATATCGACGGCTCCGGGACGACGCAAGTCAACGCCGGCAGCGACTTGACGGCCAATCACATTGTGCAAAGCGCGCTGGTGATCGGCGGCACGTCCAAGAATCCAGGTCTCGTAACGATCGACGCCAGCGACGCCTCAGGCAATCCTCTTGGTGAGTCGAGCGGATTTGCCTTGGCCGACTCGCTAACCCCTAGCGCCCCATTCGGTGAAGGCGTCAACAATTCCGCCAACTTGACCACCACTGCCACGGACAGCCCCGCTCCGACGCCAATAACGGCCGGCGATTCCGATCTGATCGGCAACGCCTCGTCGGTCCCCGAGCCCTCCACGCTCCTGCTGGCGCTCTTTGCAGTTTTGGGCGTGGTGACCACTCGGCTCGCCCGACGCCACTTCCGATCGCAAACGGTCTGATCCGCTCAACCGCAGCCGCGACGCCCTGTTCTTGAATTGTCGGCTGGGTATTCGGCGCTGCATTCTTGTCGTCCGCCTAACTCGCGGCGGTCCGCCCGACTGACGTAGTTTCGCAACCTCGGTCGATCCGACCGATGCGCGCAACGGTACGCCTTTAAGCAATAAATTGACTCTGTCGCTGCTAGTGCTTCGGCTACGGGACGCGCAGAGCAGGCCAGAGGAGCAGAACAGAATACAGTCGCAACGCGGGCCGGACCACGACAGCGGCTGGTTATCCGACGGCCGACGGCAAAATCACTCGGCCGGCCGACCCACCTCCCAATGATGACCGAATGGATCGACGATCCGGCCCAAGATCCATCCGTGCTGCTTCGCGACGGGCACGACCTGAGTCGCGCCCGCAGCAACCGCCTGCTGACAGACCCGTCCCGGGTCCTCGACGATCAACAGCATACGGACCGAACATCCGCCGATTGACTCGGGGCTGAAGTTCTGGTACTCCTTCGATTCCTCGGCTACCCAGAACTCCGCCCCATCTACGGAGAGGCGGCCGACACCGCCGCCCGGGACGCGGTACGTCTCAGCTGCGCCGAACGCCGATTGATAAAACCGCATTGCCGCTGACCAGTCCCGCACGGAGAGGGTGGCCGTTACTCGTGCGACAAAGCCCTCGTTGGGAGTTGACGTTTCCATGTGGAGCACCAGTCGCCGGCTTCAGGGAAATAATGGAACGGCAGGAGTTGCCGCCGCCGCGTAACGAACCCGCTCAGCAGCCGGGGCCGCCCGAAAGTCAGTATACTACACAACAATGTAATGCGGACCCGGCCGACGGCGGCGCCTGATTCGGCGTGTCTTACTCGCGACCGGTGAATGACCGAGCAATTCGTGCGCAGCAAAAATGGACGGGTAGTTGACTGCAACGAATTGATTCAATCGCGAACACCTGGATCCGAGCTGCATGTTGAATCACCTACCTGAGTTGGCGACGGGATGTGAACCACCGATTGTGCGGTTGCGAACGAAGTTGTGCCAAAGCTTGTGGAACAACTTACGGACGAACTGATCAGCTTGAACACGAACTTCAAGCGGCAACTCTCGTCCCCACAATGAGAAAGCCCTTCGACGTTCTCGCCGAAGGGCTCGTTTCTGAAACAAGTCGGGGCGACTGGACACCGTTAGAACTTTTTGTCGCGGGCGTGTGGGGCTGGGAAGGGCACTTGCGTAAACAGGTGAGAAATGGAAGTCCTTTCCTGGAATGATCTTGTGGCCTCCGATGACCGCAATGTCACGCTCCAAGTGGCCTTTTTCGCCTATCCACGGTTGCCTTCTCTTACAGGAGTTGGCCGGCCACGGCTCACATCTCCGAGGTCCCTCCGATCAGAAAGATTAAGCCAATAAAAGTGCCGGATGACGAAGAAGAAGCATACATCGATCCCAGAGATTAGATCATTTCCCGTTTGAGGGCTTTGTTGCCTGCAGCACGCCCAGGAGGCCGCCCCACCACTGGTGCCAGCCCGGTCGACGGCGTGACACGTCGAGCATCCCCAGCCTTATCAACTGTCCTTGATGCCGCCTCGTCCCGCGAACGTCGACGATCATTAACCGGCCGCCAGGGCGAAGCACCCGGACAGCCTCGTCGATGGCTTTTGCCCTGGCGCTCCCAGGAATGTTGTGGATGGCCAGACTTGAAACAATCAAATCGAAACTATTGTCCTCGAAGGGCAGGGCGCTCATGTCGCCCGTGTGCAGTTCGATGCGTTCGGCCACTCCCTCGGCTACCGCGTTGCGCCTGGTTGCATCGGCAGAATTACCCGATTGGTCGAAGCCGCGCCACAAGTCCACGCCCACGGCTCGACCTGTGGTGAGACGTTGAGCAGCCATAAGAAGAACTGCGCCTCGACCGCACCCCATATCGAGAATGCGTTCGTCACCTCGAAGATTTAACTGGTCCAGCAATTCGGCCCAAACCAAAAACTTGCCGCGAAGCGTGAAGTGCAGGTAAAGCGCGGCGATCATGAAGACGAAGAACACCGCAAAAAAGAACCGGAAGCGTCCGGAAGTAACCGCCTCGTCGATGGCGAGTGCCAGCTCCAGGAAGACCAGGAAGGAGATGAAAGCAAACGCATATGGGGCGTCGATCCCGTAGGATCCGCGTCGTGGAACATACTGGGACATGTTAGGTTCTCTCGGAAACGGATAATGTTCTGCCGTCGAATGTACCACTTCTTACACCTGGCGGCGCGGGTGAATTTGGGTGGCACGCCCCTGAGGTACTCCAAAGGGCGTGCGGATCAATTCTGCCGGACACGCTCTCTTCACAAGACAAAAAAGGGGACGTTCATTCACGATGAACGTCCCCCTGTGTCGGGCCGACGGGATTTGAACTGTTCATGCTCCTCCTGGTTGCTGATCAGACCGGTAGTCGGCGCCTCGGACCGCCCGACCGACACAGTTTCGCAACCTTGGTCGATCCGACCGACGGGATTCCGACGGCTCAAGGAGCAGCCGCATCTTCTGGATCAACGCGGACTGGCAAAGGCTACGCCTAATCCGCAAACGGAATCGCGAGCGTATGCCTCGCCTCACTGTGTGCGTCTGACTCGCTGGCGATTGTCTTTACGACGACGAATGTTACATCGTCGACCGGCTTGGCGTCGCCGCGAAATCTAGCCAGTGCGTCACGGATTGCTTGCGCGATCTGTTCCGCGCTTCCCTCGCTGGCGGTTTGGATTGCATCTCGCAATCGCTGCTTGCCGAACTGTTCGCCGACGGAATTCGGCATTTCCCAAACGCCGTCGGTTCCCAACACGAAAACTTGGCCCGGGTGAAACGAACGGCAAACATGCTCCTCGTAAACGGTGTCCTCCATGATTCCCAGCGGCATCGAACTGGCGTCGGGCTCCTCGAAGCTTTTTGCCGCCGGATCAAAGATTATAACCGGGTCGTGCCCGGCGCTTACCCAGTGGTAGATTCTTTGCCGGAGATCCAAGACCCCCAAATGCATGGTCATGAACCGATTCCCTTCCAAGTCGGCGGTAATCATGCGATTCAATCTGCCCATTAGATCGGCGAGGCAGCCTGTCGAGTCGGCGCGGTCACGTAACACGCCCCGGGCCCCGGCCATTACCAACGCGGCGGCCACCCCGTGTCCCATAACATCTCCGACTGCGATCAGTAGATGGTCGGCAGTCGGCTTGTCGACCACGAGAAAATCGTAGTAGTCTCCCCCGGTCTCGTCGCAGTAGGTGCTATGGCCGGCAACGTCGAACCCGCGCACTACGGGCGGACGCCGCGGCAGCAATTGCTGTTGCACATCCATTGCCACGTCGAGGGAATGCCGCAAACGAAGTCGATCGCGCAGGTCGGCGATCATCTGATTCAGCGCAACCGACAATTGGCGGAATTCCCGGCTCCCATGAAGGTCGGCTTGGGCGTCCAAATCGCCTTTTCCAACGCGCTGCATGAAATTGATAAGCGCATGCACCGGCCCCGAAATGCGACCGGCCAGCAAAGCCGCAAGCAGTAATGCGATGACCAGCACTGCGGCGGCGGCGGCTAACATGTAATAGCGCGTGCGCCACGCCGCGGCCATGAAGTCGGATTGCGGAGCCACGACCCCGACGACCCAAGATTGCCCATCGCTGATCGGAAACACCGTGGTCGAAGCCAAATAACCAACGCCATCGTGATTGAACTCGAAGAAATGGAAGTCGCCGTCGCTGCCCTGCAAGTGGTTCGGAAGCACGTGCTGGCGAAATGCGTCGACCAACGGATCGTCGGTATCGGCCAAGGTCAGCAACCTGCCCTTGCCCTTAACTCCCTTTCCCTGGAAATTTCGCAAGTTGGGATGGGCCAGCAGAGTTTCATCCGGCATGAACAAGAACGCGCGAGAATGCTCACTGACCGACAGCCGGCCGACGAATTCCGAAAGCGCATTGAGATCGAACTCGACGCTAAACACGCCGCGCAGCCGGCCTTCGGAATTGCTTACGGGAACCACGCAGGAAATGCCCGGCACTCCCTGGGTGAAGAACATGTAGGGTGGCGTCCAAGCGAGTCTGCCCTCCTTCTTTGCCAGAAGATAGTAGGGGCGGGTGCGCGCGTCGTATCCATGATTATCGTCTTGCCGAACAACCTTCCACGTCGCATCGTGCTCGACGGCGTATTCGGTCAGGTGGGTTCGGCCATCGA